>CBHXZU010000388.1:0-6254 GCA_966125105.1 uncultured Prosthecobacter sp. | reverse complement strand
GCGGATCGTGGGAATCCCAGGCATCGCCTTCACATACGGCCGCCGCGGAACGTGAACCGTGACTTTTGCGGAAGCAAATACCTGCGGCACACGGAAGTTCGGCAGCCATCCGCGATACGCAACACCGGCGCGGGCAAGCGCCGCAATCGCATGATCCGGATAACGCACGCCGTGCACGGCTGCATTCAGCCTCAACGCGCGGCATGGTTCGATGAGATACTCGTGGAGCTCCGATGCGCGCTCGTCATCGCCCCAGTTGCCGATCCACACGAGGTCCTTGTCCGGCGAGACTTCCGGATGCGGAAAGAAAATCCGCGTATCCGCCGCCTCGTGCCAGGTCCACGCGCGCTGAGTCCACGCGTTTCGCAGGTACAGCTCTCGCAACACATTGCCGTAGGCAAGCACGCCATCATAGTGCTGCAGGTCCATGCCGCGGATTTCGTCCGGCGCGGTCACGGCGCGATGATGTGTGTCGTGAAAGAGCAAACGCAGGGAGGAGTTTCGCGAGCGCCATTTGCCAATCTCTCCAATGAGATTCGGCGTGTTCCATTCGTGCACGATCGCCAGGTCGACGCCATCCAGCATCCGGTCGACGTCGAGATCTCCAAAGCGCTCGGCTTTGATGGAAGGATAGACCCGCTGAAACTCAGCGATCGGCGCCGTGCCGTGCTCCGCAACGAGATTGGAAAAGCTCCACGAGCTTTGCGGCTCGTAGACGGTCACGTCGTGTCCCCGAGCCGAAAGTTCGGTGACGACACCGCGGAGAAAGTGCGCATTCCCGTGATTCCAGTCGGAAAGCACGGAGTGATAAAACATCGCGATCTTCATGATTTGGGTTCGGCAGATGCGCCGTAGAGGGTGTCGAGGATGCGCGCGACGCGCTCATGATTCTTGATGGAACGATCGAAGCGCGCACTGACTTGGAGCTGGCGCACCCAATCCAGGATGGCGCCGCCGCCCCACGGATCCGGTGGCTCGGACAACAACTGTCGACTCGTGCCCGTAAATCGCTCGGCGCGGAACTCGGTGAACGAGCCATTGATATTTCGCAACGTCGCTCCGCCGCTGGTGCCGTAGAATGTCGTCTCGATCACCGCATCCTGTCCGGCATGTGCCTTCCAGGAACACGCGATATTCACGATCGCGCCTGAGGCAAGTTTCAGTCGCGCCGCGGCGAAATCTTCGATCGCCTGAGCGCCAGGCCCCAATGGACGACCTTCCGCAAAGAGAGATCCTTCGACCTCCGCAACCGGTTCTCGCAAGATCCACAAAGCGAGGTCCACCAGGTGAATCCCCAGGTCGATCAAACAGCCACCCCCTGATAGCGAGCGATCGAAGAACCACGGTTTCCCCGGCCCGTATGCGTTGTGAAACACGAGGTCTGCCGCGAAAACCGTTCCGAGCGTTTTACTGAGCACGAGATCGCAAATCGCCTTCAGTCCCGCCACATGCCGATACGACAAATCCACGGCGAGCAATCGATCAGCACGCTCCGCCGCTGCGATGACTGCCGAAACTTCGGCGCCGCTGCGGGCGAGCGGCTTTTGGCAAAACACCGCAATGCCCCGCTGGAGAGAGAGAATCGATTGCTCCGCATGCAGGGCGCTGGGAGTCGCGATCACAACGCCATCCAGTTCGCGGTCGAGCAACTCTTCCATCGATTTCACGCAAAGCGCGCCGGGCACTATGGAGTGAGCGGCATCCACGTTTTCCTGTAACGGATCCGCGAACACCGCAATGTCCGCGATGTTGGCCTTGGCCACGGATTCCAACCTGTGCCGGCCAATCCAACCCACACCGAGAAATCCAAGTTTCGGTCTCGTAAACATTAGAGTCGGACCACTCCTTTTAGGAAACCGGCAGGGCGCTCCGCGGCCATCGTCAGCCCCGTTCCAAGTTCTTCCAGCGGGAACTCATGCGTGATGAGTCCCTTTGTGCTGAGTCGCTTTTGCGCGATAGCTTCCTGCGCCAGGCGCATTCCTTCGAGGTAAACCGCGGGATCCCTTTCATGCGCGTTGATGACATCCAGGCCGCGCCAGTTCCAAAGCTGAAGGTTGATCGGTCTCGGACTGTCCTGGTGGTAGCCGGCGATCACCAGCCGTCCTCGCACTCGCGTGATTTCACCGGCGAGGTCGAGCGGCTCCTGGTGGCCAGTCGCTTCGATCACAACGTTACAGAGTTCTCCCCGCGTGAGATCTGCAACGGCTTGAACTCCGGTGTTGCGATCCGCTGCAACGATTGGTGTCGCTCCCGATTTCTCCGCGAACTCGAGAGTCTCGGGTCGGCGACCGATGGCGAATACGTTCGCTCCCGCACGGGTCGCAAGTTGAACGAGCAAGACGCCGAGGAAGCCGGTGCCAACCACAGCAACGTTGTCTCCTGGCTGGATCCCGGAGCGCCGGAAGATATTCATCGCGCACGCCAGTGGCTCCCCGAGGAACAGTTCCTCGCCGGCATGGGTCGGCAATGGGAATAACGATTCCGCCGGCACCACTTCGCGTTCGGCGTAACCGTGCTCGCCGATATAAGCGACGCCGTCGCCGGGCGCCCAGCCCTCAACGCCGTCGCCAACTTCTTCGATGTTGCCGATTGCTTCGTGCCCGAGCGCTCCCGGCCTCAGCGGATACGAGAACCAAGGCCGGCCCTGCCACGGAGGAACGTTGGACGCGCAAATTCCGCAATGCGTGATGCGCACCAACACATGGCCGACTGGCACGACTGGCGCGGCGATTCGCCTGACTTCGAGAATGCCGGGCGCGGTGATGACTGCAGCGCGGTAATCAGACGCTCGGTCGCTCTCTGCCGAAGGTTCAACGGCTGCAAAGGCGTTGGAGTGCATAAAAGGCAGCGACTTGTTCATCCACGGACGGCGCCAATGCTTGCCGCGCGTTCCACAAGCCGCGCGCGCTCCCGATGCGGGAGAGTCATGCAAACGAATGTTCCATCGACCGAGAACAGGATAAGGTCCATTGGCCGCATCATGATCAGAAGACATCTGAGCGTCCTTAGTTGAAGCGCCTGCTCCGGCACTCAGGAGTTCCCTGACGAACAATTGAAAGGGCGCGCAGAGCATTGTCTCTATCGCGCGACGCGAACTGCGCAGCTCAGAACGTCCAGCGCGCGTTCGCAGGACCGTCTCGGGCGAATCCTGAAAGCGGGCGCGGGGTGTCGGCTGACAACCATCTACTTACCCTTTGCCGAAGTCTCCACCGTCACGCGGTCCAACGTTGGAAGCCGCAAGACTTAGTCGAAGCTTATGGCAAAAAGGATTCTTATCACGGGCGGTGCTGGATTTGTGGGATCACACGTCGCCGACGAATTGCTCGATCACGGTTACGAGGTGCGCGTGCTCGACAACCTGTCGCCGCAAGTTCACGGCGAATCACGTTCACGCCCTGACTACCTCGCTGACGAAGTGGAACTACGCGTAGGGGACGTTCGCGATCCCTCGGCTGTGGAACGCGCGTTGAAGGGAGTCGATGCTGTCTATCACTTCGCCGCCGCGGTGGGCGTCGGGCAAAGCATGTATGAGATCAGCGAGTACACGAGCGTGAACTCGCTTGGCACCGCGGTGCTGCTGGAGCAACTCGTGCATCATCGCGTGGAGCGACTCGTCGTCGCCTCGAGCATGAGCATCTACGGCGAAGGGATGTATCAGTCCGCGGACGGACGCATTGTCGCGGGCCGCGAACGCGCGCTGGATCAACTGAAGCAGCATGACTGGGAATTGCGCGACGCGGATGGTTCGCCCCTTAAGCCGATCCCCACGCCAGAACACAAAGCGCCTGCGCTGCCTTCGGTTTACGCGATCAACAAGTATGACCAGGAGCGCCTTTGTCTCACCGTCGGTCGCGCTTACGACATCGAGTCGGTCGGACTTCGCTTCTTCAACATCTACGGCCCGCGCCAAGCGCTCTCGAATCCGTATACCGGCGTCCTTGCGATCTTTGCCTCGCGTTACCTAAACGGACAGGCGCCTCTGATTAACGAAGACGGGCATCAGTGCCGCGACTTCGTAAGCGTTCGCGACATTGCGCAAGCATGTCGTCTCGCGCTCGAGCGACCGGGTATCGGTGGAGAGGCATTCAATATCGGCAGTGGCGAGCACTACTCGGTCCGCGAAGTCGCGAGCGCGATGGCTCACGCACTCGACCGCGAAGACATCCAACCGGAGATTACCGGCCGCTATCGAATGGGCGACATTCGCCACTGCTTCGCTGATATCAGTCACGCGCGCGCTCGTTTGGGGTACGAGCCGAAGGTGCAGTTCCACGATGGATTGAAGGAACTTGCAGGCTGGCTGGACGGAAAAACTGCTGAGGACCGCGTCGTGCAAGCTTCGCAGGAACTCGCCAGCCGAGGGCTCACGGTATGATCAAAGGATCAAGCAACGACGGCCCCATTCTGATCACAGGCGGCGCTGGATTTGTCGGCTCCAATCTTGCGAACACTCTGCTCCATCGCGGCGAACGCGTGATCATCCTGGATAATCTTTCTCGCGCCGGCGTGGAACGAAACTGGAAATGGCTTAGGAGCCAGCACGGAGAATCCGTGCAACTCATTCAGGCCGATACGAGGAACGAGCGTGAAGTTGCCCGGGCGGTTCGCGAAGCGGGAGCGATCTACCACTTCGCCGCGCAAGTCGCGGTTACCACCAGTCTCGAGGATCCCGACCTCGACTTCTCCATCAACGTCCTCGGCACGATGAACGTGCTGAAAGCGTGGCGGGAACTGCCAGTGCCACCACCGCTGATCTTCACCTCCACGAACAAAGTGTACGGAAGCCTTTCGAACGTGGACCTGCGTGAGAACGGCGGACGCTACGAGCCGGTCGACGACGAGATTCGCGCATCCGGCATCAACGAGGCGCAGTGCCTAGATTTTTACAGTCCGTACGGATGCTCCAAGGGCACAGCCGATCAGTATATCCTGGATCACGCGAGAACGTTCGGACTGCCCGCGCTCGTGTTTCGGATGAGTTGCATTTACGGGCCCCGGCAGTTCGGGACCGAGGACCAAGGGTGGGTGGCGCACTTCCTCATCCGCGCCCGTGAACAAGGACTTCTCACGCTTTATGGCGACGGCAAGCAGGTGCGAGACATCCTCTTTGTGGACGATCTCGTCCGGGCGCTCTGTGTTGCGCGTGAGAACCTGCCACGTCTTGCCGGTCGCGCATTCAACATCGGCGGCGGCCCGGAGAATACGATCAGCTTGCTCGAACTTCTCGACATCATGGAGGATCTCGGTGACCGCCCGCGCGTGGAGTTCTCCGACTGGCGGCCGGGAGATCAGCGATATTACGTGAGTGATTTCGGACGCTTCTCCCGCGCGACGGGCTGGCGGCCGACCGTGGGTGTTCGCGAAGGAATCCGGCGACTTCAGGAGTGGCTTAACCAATCAACCGCAGGCGCTCCCCTCGCCTCTTCACGATCCTAGATGGGCGCAGCGCTCTCACCGTCCCGCGCAAGGCAGCGCATTCTCATGACGACCGACGCAGTCGGCGGCGTATGGACTTATGCGCTCGAATTGGCTCGAGAGTTGGTCGCAGCGGGCATCGAAGTTCACCTTGCCGTGCTGGGACCCGCTCCCTCGAGCGAACAACTTCGCGCGGCTGCGAACATCGCGCCCTTGCAGATTCACACGCGAGGCGGAGGAAGGCTCGAGTGGATGGACGATCCATGGACAGACGTCGCATCGGCTGGCGAATGGCTCCTTCAACTTTGTGATTCCATCGAGCCCATGGTCGTCCACCTCAACGACTACAGCCACGCATCGCTCCCGTGGCGCTGCCCCTGCATCGTGGTAGCTCACTCGTGTGTGTGCACATGGTGGCGCAGCGTGAAGAAGGAGCCGGCTCCCTTGCGCTACGAGGAATATCGCCGCCGGCTCGCGGACGGTTTGGCCGCGGCGGCTGCGATCGTCGCCCCAACGAATGCGTTTCGGGATCAGTTCATCGAGGAACACGGGCTTTGTTGCACGGTAGAGATCATTCCAAACGCCCGGTCGGCCGAGATGTTTAGCCCAGGCGAGAAGAAGCCGCGCATTCTTTCCGCGGGCAGGCTTTGGGACGAAGGGAAGAACCTCGCATTGTTGGACCGCATAGCTCCGCGGGTCCGAATGGAAATCGCGATCGCTGGGGAGACGGAGTTGGAGAACGTCTCGCGCTTTCAAAGCCGGGGACTTCGCTGCTTGGGACAACTCGACCAGGTTGCCGTATCTCGCGAACTGGCGACTGCAGCGATCTACGCCGCTCC
>CBHXZU010000387.1:0-6260 GCA_966125105.1 uncultured Prosthecobacter sp. | reverse complement strand
CGCCGTGGTGCGGCTCGCCAGAGCGGCAAGGGCGTTCCATGCACTGCGAACGTGGTCCTAAATATCGCGCGTCAGAGTCTTCCGTGGAGTCGCGCCTCACTTGAATGGCGCGCAGGCACCGCTCAGGCGAGCCGTGCTACGGCGCAAGCGTGCTTGCGGCAGCCTTGGCCGGAGTCTCGCTTCATTCCGCTTGCCGCCTTTGGCAACGCTGGTGTTCAGCGCGTTGTTTTTTTGAACTGTCTTTTGCACCGAAGCGCGTCCTGCATCTACCGTGGGCCCATTCACGGCGCTGTAACCACGACGGGTGTCGCATTGGTGCCGTAATTAAACGGGTCAGAGAACTTCTCGTCCGTCGCAACGCTGTCGTCCGTGAGTGTCTTAAGGAATGCCACCAGCGCCGCCTTCTGCGCGTTCGTCAGATTGAGTCTGCGCACCGCTCCTCCAGCCACGCGCAGTGGCGGCGAGAGGTTCGGGTGATTCACCACACCGGAATTATAGAACTCCACCACTTCCTCGAGCGTGGCGAAGCGCCCGTCGTGCATATAGGGTGCGGTGCGCTCGATGTTTCGCAGCGATGGCACTTTGAAGAGCCCTTCGTCCTGCGTCCGCCCAGTGATGCCACCGAGTCCTTTGTCGACGTATGGATTTTCCAGCCCGTTATTGTTGATCGCGGGTCCAGGCACGAAGTTGTCGGTGCCGTGGCATGCGTTGCACGTGGCGTTGCCGACCTGGCCGTTGAAGATTTGGCGGCCGAGGTTCTCCTGCGCGGTGAAGTTGCTGAACCCGCTGGCCGCGCCAATATCGAACTTCGACTGCGTGGAAATGATCGAGCGGACGAACTGCGCTAGCGCGAGGGAGATTCGATTGCTGGTGATGCCCGGTGAGCCGAAGGCATTCGTGAAAAGCGTCTGGTAAAAGGGCTCGGCGCTCAGCCGGGTGACGAGATCCGGCAGTGTCATGCCCATTTCCACGGCGTTCTGGATCGGCTGCAACACCTGGTCCTCGAGCGTCGCCGCGCGCTCGTCCCAGAAGAAGGCGCGGCGTTGATACCAACGCGCATTCTGCAGGCCCATCGAGTTGCGGCCCGTCAGGCCACCCTCGAAGCCCACGCTAAACTTGCGCGGATCCGAAAAACCATGCTCCCGCTGATGGCACGAGGAGCAGGAGATCGTTTGGTTTTGCGAAAGCCGCTTGTCGTAGAAGAGCACGCGCCCGAGCGTCGCCCCCGCATTCGTCACCGGGTTGTTCACCGGCGTATTGTCCTGGCCGAGGATCGGGTTCTGCGAGAAGCTCGGCGGCAGCGTGGGATTTGAGTAATTGAACGCCGTCTGGGGAAGCAGCAGCGCCGTGGCGACGGTGTTTGGTGCGCTCGCGCGCGCCGAATCGTATCCCGCTCGATAAAACAGTCCGCTCAACGAAGCATACGGACTGTAGTTTCGCTGAAGGCGACCATTATTCACTTTCAGCGTCTCCACAGTCGTCCACGTTTTCAAATCAGCGGAGCACTGCATCACCCACGTGTGATTTCCCGAGTCCGTGAGCGTAACTGAATCGATTGTTCCGCCAGCATTCCTCGTCATGACGACACCAGACCCCGTCGGCAGCTGCGCTGAAGCCGCCATGGTGAACGCGAATGTCGCCGCGAGAGCCACGCGAAGTTCGCCGAGGAGTGATTTCATAAACAAATCATCACTCACCTTCGTTAAGACCGCGCGAGCGTCAGCCCGGAAATTTGTTAAGCCGCGGTAAAGTGGCAGGAAGGGGCGGACCCCGGCCCAGTTCTGAACAAACCAAAGCCGGGACAACCTGGCGATTCGGCCGCTCCCAACCGTGCTGCTCTTGCCTGCTTGTCGCGTCCCGCCCGCAGCTCCGCTATTTTGCCCGCGCCAGAACTTCGACGTCGATCGACTCGTAAGCCGCGATCTGCATCGCGTCGCTCGCGGGCAGGATGCGAATCGGATACCCCTCAAGCGCCACGCATCCATCCCCAAACGGAGCTCCGTAGTCCACGCGCAGATCGTATCCAGCCGGCACGAGCGATTCCGGACGCGGATTCTCTCCAGCCAGGAGCAGCACGCGCTGGCGCTTCTTTTGAAACAGCTCGTGGAGGCCTCGCTCCAACCCCCACTCGCCGAGTCGGAGCACGAGCGCCTCGTCGGGCGTTTTCTCGAAACTCTTCATCTGCGCCTCTACCCAACCGTGGACCTCGTGGTTGACGGACCACTCCTTGTCGTCGAAGCGCCCGACATAGTTCATCACCATGTGCCCTGCGGATGCCATGATGACTTTCCTGCCGGCGCCGGTCTCCTCAACCACCCGCTCGGCCATCGCTCGGAGATTTGGCAATTCCGTGTTTTCCATTCGGCGCACCATGTACCGAATGCGCTCCAGGTATTGGCGGCCGATTTCGCCGGCAGGAACCGGAGCGACAGTGAAATCGTCGTGGAATTGGCCCTTCTTGAAATAGCGGTCGGACCATTCTTTTCCGCCGACGGTCGCCCAGCTCTTCCACATCGGCGGCATCTTCCCTTTCCGCGTCAGCGCCGCAACGAACTCGCCCGTGAGCAACCAGCCATTCACGCAGTTGATGAAATGATTCGTCTTTCCGAGCGTCTTGCCGGGAAGTGATACAACCCGGTCGTTCTCCCCGGCACCGCTGTCGATCCACGCGTCGCACGCTGCGACGTGTTCTGCCAATCGCGAATCCTTCTTCGCGCCGAAGCCGACTATGAAAATGCCCTTCCCCTTGTCCTCTTGCAGCCTCTTCAAGTCGCCGGCTTTCGGAGCGTCGTCCCACGCGTAGATCGCCATATCCTGTTTCCTTTCCTCCTCGCTGCGCTCCGACTTCCAACCGCGGTCGAAGCCCACATGCATCACCCCTCCGCTACGTCCGATCAACTCCTGCTCCAGGGTGGAACCAATCCATGGAAAACCAATGATTCCCCCGTGCAGATGCCGCTCCGCCATGAGCTCTGCGAGTTTCGTGATTTCCGGCAATTCCTTCGAAGCCTCGCCCAGGAAGTGATCCAACGCGCGGAGATACTGCGCGCCGGGGCTCGCCTCCTTCGCTGGCACCCGGTAGCCGTCGATCTTCAGAAGGGTGAACGGATAGATGATTGTGGCGTAGAGCGTGCCGTCGCGCGCCGCCAGCAGCGCCATGTGCGCGTGCAGCGGCGTCAGGGTGCCGTCCGCGAGACGGTGAAACCCGTGCGTGTGCGGCTTGGCCTTGCCGTCGGGGCCGGGCGACCAATCGAAGTAGTCCGGGTTCTCCACCTTCAGCACGCCGAGGTCTTCATTGCGCTTCGACTGTGGATCGTGTCGAACCAGGTGATGCAGCATTCCTGAGCCGTCCGGATTATCCACACGGACGAGCGCGTAGATGCGGCCATCCGGATGAATCGTCAGCGCGCTGCGCGAATCGGGCTTCTTACCTTCGAGCAGCTTGCCCCGGCTTTCGGCGGCGACCGTGTCACCCGCACTATGCAGGTCGATGCGCAGCAGCGTTGGATCATTCATCAGGATCAGCCACGCGTGGCGGCCATCGGGATCCAGCTGCCACGTGGGAATCGCATTGTTGTCAGCGCGCTTCCAGCGCTCGCCGGAAATCATGATCGGACGCGTCGTAATCGTGTTCGTCGCGGGGTCGCATTGCGCGAGTTCGAAGTCTTTGGTGAGCGCATTTGCCACTCCCCGGCTGTCCACCAGGGTCGTCGCATACGGCGTGAGCATCGGTCCCAGTTCGCGCCATTCCCATTTTGGAGTCACGGCCGTGCCCGCATCGGGACTCGTGCCGAGGAGCCAATGCTGGTCCTCGCAACTGACGACATAGATTCGGCCACGGGGCTCATCGGCGACAATGTCGATCACTCCCTGTCCCGGCTTCGGCATGCCGAGATTCTCGGAGGTCCCCGAGCGCGGGTCGTAGATCATGGCGTAGCCGCCCGGATATTGCTGCGTGTCGCCTTTCGCGGCGTAGCCTTGCTTGGAACCCACGTAGACGCGCCCACTGGGACCGACAAAGTTGCGCGTGTGGATCTTGGCCTGCGCGGCATAACCGGTGGCGGTAAGGCCGCAGGTTTTGTTCGTGTCCAAGACGACGCGCTGCTTCTCCGTCCGCGGATTGAACTCCACGAGGTAGGCATTGTGATTGTATTTCGCAGTGCCGATGTGAATCGCGCCGTCGAGCGACTCAGAGAGGGAGAAGTAGCCGGATTCTTCGCTCGTGGTTTCCGGGAGAATGTAATGGGCCGTTGCGGAAACATACAACCCCTCCGCCTTGAGAGCGGGCAAAGTCGCCGCGAGAAGCGCAGGGAGCACCAGCGAGAGGAAACGAAACATCGTCGAATGAGAGTTCGTGGGAACAACCCTCGAATGCGCGGACTCTTCGTGGCTATTCCGCGCTCAACGACTCGATCCACTCCGCGAGAACGCGCACGCCGTCGGGATCGGCGATCCTGGTGCCCACGGGCGGCATTTGCCCGGGCCCGCGTCTGGAGACGCGGGGAATGACCACGCTTCTACCCGGCGCGGATGGAGCAATCACTCGAGGATCGATGAGATCCATGGTCCCGTGTTGCGGCTTTTGATTGAGCGCTTGCATCTCGCGATCGGGAAAAAACCAGTCGAACTCCATCGCGCTGTTCCCACCTCCATACATCGTGTGGCAGTGCGCGCAGTTGGCCCCGAGGTAGCTGCGAGCGCGGGTAGAAATCGGCGCAGCGGCATCGCTGAGAGGAACGAACTTCGCGAGGTTTTCCGGGTTGCTGGGAAGGAGGTTCGACATCGGCGCCAAACGCTGGCTGGGCTCCTCTTTCCTCACGCGGGGCAACTTCTGCGCCTGCGCTCGCTCTTTGCCGAATGTCACCGCATTGGACGCGATCATTCCCATGCGCTCCCAGCGCGCGAGTTGATCACCGTGGTTGAGCTGCGCGTCGTGGAGGGTGAGCGCAAAGTTCGCCTGGCGCGAGTGACACATCATGCACTCGGCGCGGCTCGGCACGCGCCATGGTTGTCTATTCGCGAGTTCGAGATCGGCGCCTTCCTTCGGCGCGAGTTTCGCGTCTTTTTGGGATTTCTCCCAAAGGAAGGCATATCCCGCCCAATCATTCTGCTGCTTCACCAGCAGGCGAGTCTCGATCCGGCGACCGCCGTGAGTGAGCGTTTGCGCGAGCACAGTGCCATCCGGTGCTTGCCAGCTCTTTGTCGCGCGCGCTTCGATCGCGCCGTCGGGCGGAAGCGCGATGTGGTGGGCGGAACTTGCGCCGTCATGCCATCCGGGCGCGTTGATTTCGTAAGCCGTGACCCCTTGGGCCGGAGTGAGCGCGGGCGTTTCGGCGAACAATCCCGTCTGACTCAGCATTTGCGGGAACGGCTGGGCTGGACCCGTCGGCTGCACATGCGCGAGCTTGTAGACTGCGCCACCCGCGCCAGTTCCATAGTCGACTACGAGGATCTCTCCATTCGTGTCGGGCGTGATGTCGGAGATAGCGAACGGCGTGTCGCATAACTCGGCCTGCCATTCGAGGCGTTTGCCCTCGTGCTTCGCCGCCCAGATGCGGCCCGTCCCCCAATCGCCGTAAATGTATGCGCCGAGCAAATCCGGATGCGCCTTCCCGCGGTAGACGAATCCGCCGGTGAGCGAGCGAAACTCGGAGTGCGGATGCTCGATCGTGGGCATCGTGACCTCATGCGGGCCGAGCGGCTCGCTGCCGCGGAAAATGTGGCTGCCCTCATAGCGGCTCCAGCCGTAGTTCGCGCCGCGCTGGACGAGTCGCGCGTATTCCCACGTATCGTTGCCGTTCTCGCCTGCCCAGAGTTGCCCGCTGGCGGAGTCGTAGCACATTCGCCAGGGATTCCGCAGTCCGTACGCCCACGTCTCGGGCGCGAAGCGCGCGTCCTCGACGAATGGATTGTCCGGCGGCACGCGGTAAAGGCGATCGCCTTCCGGATGATCGACATCGATGCGCAGGACCTTTGAACGCATTCGCTTCAGGTCCTGGCCGGCGTGATCGGCATCGCTGTCCACGCTGCCGTCTCCGCTGCTCACGAAGAGCATTCCGTCTTTGGCAAAGGCCAGCGCCGCTCCGTTGTGCCCGTCGCTCGACCACTCAATGATCGTTGCGCGAGTGGCGGGATCGGGACGGCCGTCCTTCACCGTGTAACGGACGACACGGGAAGTTCGCGGCGGTTTGCTCAAAGGTCCGTTGGCGCCGATGAAGACATACCCATTCTCCGCAAAGCGCGGATGGAACTCGATCTCG
>CBHXZU010000386.1:0-6274 GCA_966125105.1 uncultured Prosthecobacter sp. | reverse complement strand
TCGCACCTCACGTATCGCTTTTTCCGAAAGCTCACATATCTTTTACAAAGCGCGCACCCGCCCCTGACACCGCTGGCCCGCCGATCGCTTACGTTGAGAACATTCAATGAAGAAAAGCATCTGGATCTTCCTATTCGCAGTGCTCCTGCCGGGCTTCGTGCTCGGCTGGCTGGCCCTGCGAAGCGCGGAGGAGCAACAGATCGTCTTCGAACGGCGCACGGCGGAACTTTACCAGAAGGAGACTGAGGGGCTCGCCGCGAGCGCCCGAGAAGTAGTGGAATCCGAGCGGCGCGCGTTTGGGGACACGGTGCACCGGCTGCTTGCCCGTAGCGATGCGGAAGCCTTGGCGCGGGATTTTACCAATTCGCTGATGGACGCGTGGCCGCGCAAGGCGGTCGGGTTTGTGCTCGGGCGGGATGGCGAAATGCTTTCCCCCACGACGTCGATGGCAGCGAAGAATGCGGACCTGCGGGACTTCCTCTGGAATAACGGATCCTTTCTCTGCAGCACGCAGCCGGCGGTCGTTTATCCGGTGCCGATTGAATCGAACACCAAGACCGCGTCGTATGGGGCTGTGCTGAAGTCGCGGGCTGGCAATTTGCAAGATGGGAAACCGGCATTGAGCGTCTCCAACGGTCCCGAGCCGACGATCCTGGCGCAGAAGGGACTGGCACAGCAGCAGGCGCTTCCCTCGCAATACACCAAGGTGCCAATCCAGACGGAGCAACGAATCGCGCAGTCCGATGTGGCGAGGTCGGTGCAGCGTCAGATGAACGTGCTGGCAGAAGTCCAGGCGCCTGCCGAACAGGTTCCGACCAATGACCAGGTGCGCAACATACCGCCGGTTCCGAGGAGCGCTGCCGATTCGGCCACGCGCAGCCAGGAGCCTCTCAAGCGGATGGTTGCCGCGCCGAAGGCGTCTGCTCCCTCTGGGGGGACCGAGCTTGCGAAAGCCGCAGCAGCTGCGCCGACCGTCGCGGAACCGGTTGCGCCAGACGCGCCGGCGCCTCTTCCAGCGCCGATGCCGGAACGGACGCGAAGTTCGCCTTCGTCTCCACTCCGGTCTGCTCCGGCCCCGCTTGCGCCTGCAAAGGATGCGGTGGTAGCAGGCACCATTCCGGCCCCTGTGCTGGCGCCAGGCGCCCCCGCGGCTCCTGCTGCACCCGCCCCCGCAGCCTCGGCCGCACCTGCGATGACGGCAAACCGTGGAATGGTGCAGGAGGAACCGGATGACGCGGCGAAGGGCAAAAGCGCGAAGCTCGCCTTGCCATTACCCGTGGGCGGCACGGCGGGCCGCGGCCGTTTCGGAGGCGATCGCGAAGGATCTGCACAGGTCGCAGGCGGACAGCAGGCGGAAGAGGCCCAGCAGGCGCCAGGAGCAAAACAGCAGGCGTTCGCCGGTGGCGCTTCAGGCGCGCTAGGTGGAGCACAAATCGCCGCCGAAGCGGACTCAAAGCGCAAGGAAGCCAGCAAGCCCACCGAGGATCCCGCCACAGAGATGAAGAGCGCGCAAACGATGACCGACAAGCTCGAGGCCGCGAAGAAGGACGCGGACGCGTATGCGCAAGCTACGGTCGCCATTAATGCGGGCAAAGCGCTCGACGCGCCGACTCTCAACGACCCCGTGCAGGCGCGCCTTCGTAACGTCGCTCCGGAGATGGAGGCGTTGGGGGACAGCAAACTGGCGATTGCAAATCCGGACGGAGCCCAGCAGGTGCAAAACGCCGTCGCGTCGAATTCAGCGGCGCCACAGCAGGCGCTTTACGGACGTTACAACCAGGATGCTTTAAATCGCAGCGTGGAGCCGCAGCAGCAATTGCGGTCCGCGACGTCGAACTGGTCGGCGATCCTGCCCTCGACGGCCGACTTCCGCGCGCTTACCGCCGAGAGCGATGAGGGGATGCTTGCGCGATTCGTCCAAGACAAGCTGGATATCGTGTTTTGGATCCGTCCGCCCGAGGCACCGGAGATGGTATTCGGCTGCCTCATCGACGCGATCGATTTGAACCAACTCTGGAAGGATGTCTTCGCCAGCCGCGTGATCGAGCGGCCCGACGAGCGCCCGCCATTCGTCCTCGCGCTGCTTAACGACAAGGCGAAGCCGGTCGCGACATTTCCCGCCGGCGACTCCAACCGGGAGTGGAAGCATCCGTTTGTGGCCAACGAGATCGGAGAAATGCTGCCGCACTGGGAGGCGGCGCTTTATCTCGCGACTCCGACGGCGATCGCCGACACCGCGCGCGGCTTGCGCCGGACGATCAGTTTCACCATTGCGGGAGCGATTGCGCTGATCGCGATCGGCGGGTGGCTGGTGGTGCACGACGTCCGCCGCCAGTTGGCGCTCGCGCAGCAGAAGACGGACTTCGTCTCGAACGTTTCTCATGAGCTCAAGACGCCGCTGACGAGCATCCGGATGTTTGCGGAGCTCATGCACGATCGTCCTCCGCCACAGGAAAAGCAGGGACAGTATCTGCGCATCATCCAGGTCGAAGCGGAGCGCCTTACGCGTCTGATCAATAACGTGCTGGATTTTGCAAAGCTCGAGCGCCGACAGAAGCGATTCGACAAAAAGCCGCTCGATCTTTGCGGAGTGATCACGCGGGTCTGGGAGGGGCAGGAAATGCATCTCAAGGATTCCGGCTTCAGCACGCGCTGGCAGGCAGCGCCCGGGCCTTACGAAGTGCTCGGAGATGAAGACGCGCTCGCGCAGATCCTCGTAAACCTTCTGTCGAACGCGGAGAAATACAGCCAGGAGCACAAGGACATCGAGCTGGTCACGTGGGTGGAGGGCGGCTGGATCAATGCAAGCGTCCTCGATCGCGGCATCGGCGTGCCGGATGGCGAGGAGCGCAAGATTTTCGAGGCATTTTACCGCGCGCATGATTCGCTCAGCAGCGGCATCCAGGGCAGCGGCCTCGGGCTTACGCTCGCGCAACGGCTCGCGAGGGAGCACCACGGCGAGATCGTCTTCGAGCGGCGCCAGGGCGGGGGATCGCGTTTCACCTTCCGCATGCCGCTCGAGACGGAGCACGTGGAGAATCGGGCCGGCGAAGAGGGCATAACGCCAGCTTGAGCTTCGACCATAATCACGGCATTCACACTCATTCCACCCAGCGAATCTCATGAGAAAACACGTGTTGGTCGTTGAAGACGATGCCCACATCCGGCTCGGACTATGCGATTCGTTGCGGGCGGAGGGTTACGAAGTCACCGATTGCTGCGCGGGGAGCGAAGCGCTGCCGTTGTTCAAGCAACGCAAACCGGATCTCATCGTGCTCGACATCATGCTGCCCGGCAAAAGCGGTTACGAACTTTGCCGCGAGATTCGGGCCACGAAGAGTCGCGTGCCGATTCTCATGCTGAGCGCAAAGGGTCAGGAGATTGATAAGGTTGTCGGCCTCGAGCTAGGCGCGGATGATTACGTGACGAAGCCCTTCAGCCTTCGTGAGCTGCTTGCGCGCATCCAGGCGCTCTTCCGACGCGCCGACTTTGGCAGCTCGCCTGCCCCCACGGAAATTCCGGTGGAAATCAGCTTTGGCAAAGTGCGCGTGGATACGAAGGCGCTGCGGGGGAATTGCGGGAAGGAAAAGTTCGAGCTCACGCCGCGGGAGCTAAAAGTTTTAGCCATGCTCTACCGCGAGCGAGGCAACGCGGTGTCACGCGATCAGATTCTCAACGAAATCTGGGGCATCGAATACTACGGCACCACGCGCACGCTGGATCAGTTGATCGTCAAGCTGCGGCAGAAGGTGGAAGAGGAACCGAGTGAGCCGCGGCATCTGCTTACCGTCCATGGCCTCGGCTATCGCTTGGACGTGTAAACGGGATGTGGCGCCGGCTGCCAGCGCGGCCAGTCGGCGCAGGTCGAACGTAAGAAGGCGTTCTTGCAGGGGCGAACACGAGGACGCCCTCTGCGCGAAGCGCAGCCAGAGCCGTGGCGACGGTTACGGAGTGGGAAGTTGAAGGGAACCCCTTCGGGGTTCGGGCGTCCTGGTGTTCGCCCCTCCAAGAAGGTCTCCTAACGTTGGTGAGCGTCAGAGACGGAGCGCCTCCTTTACCGATCCCCAAAGAACCGCCGGAACGGGCGCAGAAGTCCTCCACTCTCATCCTTTGGCGGCGCAGTTGCCCTCAGGCCGCCTTGATTCTCTGCCTCGACAGGACGAGGTTGCACCACCTTGGCAACGGGCGCGGCTCCAGCCTTCAACGCCGGATATTTGTTCTCCGGCGCTTTCTTCATCACGTCGACCCACACCGGCAGCGCGAGCGTGGCGCCGTATCCTTTCGGGACGATCGTATCGGGCTTATCCAGGCCGACCCAAACGCCGCAGGTGAGGCTGGACGTGTAGCCGACGAACCACGCGTCGTGGTAATCGTCCGTCGTTCCCGTCTTGCCAGCGGCGGGACGGTTCCAACCCATCGACTTCGAACTCGCCGCGGTGCCTTGCTCGAAGACCTTGGCGAGGACGGCGGTGGTCGTCTGCGCGACGCCGGGATCCATCACGCGATAGACGGCGTGCGAGGCGCGGTAAATCACTTCGCCGTCGGCATCGTCGATGCGCTCGATTAGATATCCCTGCCGCTTGAGGCCGCCGTTCGCCAGCGTGGTATAGGCGAGCGTCACGTCCTTTGGGGTGGCGCCGAAATTGCCGATGTAGCTCTGCGCGTTGGCCGGCATGTCGCTCAATCCGACCTTTTCCGAGAGTTTCCCCACAGCATCGAGACCGGCCATGTTGCCCACGCGAATGGTCATGGTATTGCGCGAGCGGATCAGACCGTCCTCGACTGGCAGGTAACCGCCAAACTTGTCGTCGCTATTCCCGGGCGTCCATCCGGGCGCGCCGTCGATTTCGCCGCGCTGGATCGGGCCATCGCTGACTTCCGCGAAAGGGGACAATCCGCGGGCGAACGCCGCCGCGTAAACGAATGGCTTGAAGGTCGAGCCAATCGTCCGCTTGGCTTCGATTGCGCGGTTAAACTTGCTCTCGCGATAGTCGCGCCCGCCGACCACGGCGCGGAGCCCGCCGCTGCGGTTTTCCACGACCACCACGGCGCCTTGCAGGTAAGGCGGCTGGAGCTCCGCTTTGCGTGCTTCTTCCGTGAACTCTGATTTCCTCGGATGCGAGTAACCCGGCCGCTGCTCGATCTTCGTGAGCGCGCGGTCGAGTGACTTCTGTGCTTCGTCCTGCAGGACCGGATCGATCGTAGTGTAAATTTTCAGCCCGCCCTGGTCCTGCTGCTCGTCGTCGAGCAGTGTCTCCAATTCGCGCATGATCATGTCCATCGCGTAATTTTCCTGCGTGGAAGCCTTCTTGCTCAGCGCGAGCTTGAGCGGCTGTTTGCGCGCCGCAGCTACCATCTCGGGCGTGATCTTGTATCGCGCGCGCACCTCGGCGCAGTCGTCCGAGGCGAGACGATCGAGGACCATGTCGCGTTCGGCGATCGCGCGCTTCAGATTCGTGAATGGCGACGCTTTGGTCGGGGCGCGAATGACGCCGGCGATCATCGCCGCTTCGCTGAGGGTAAGTTCCTTGGCCGGCTTGCCGAAGTAGTTCTTGCTGGCCATCTCGATGCCATACATGCCGCTGCCGAAGTAGATGCGGTTCATGTAATGCTCGAGGATTTGGTCTTTCGACATCACACGCTCCACGCGCAGCGAAACGAATAATTCGAGGAGCTTGCGATCCATGCTCTTGCGTTGGCCGAGCGCGGTATAGCTGTTGCGCGTAAGCTGCTGAGTGAGCGTCGAGCCGCCTTGTTGCTGGCCTTGAGCCGTCCGGATGAGGGCGCGAGCGAGGCCCATCGGGTCCACACCAAAGTGGCTGTAAAAACGCGTGTCTTCGCGGGCGAGCAGGGCGGCGAGGAAGTTCGTGGAAACTTCCTCCAGCTTCACTGGAACGCGGTTCTCGCCCTGGAGTCGCCCCCAAATCTTGCCGTCCATGTCGAAGACCGTGGACCGTTCTTTCATCTGCCCCACGCCTTGGAGGTCGAACTTTGAGGCCCGCCAGACGTAGAACGTGACCACGACGCCCACGACGAAGAAGCCAGCAAGGAACGTCAGACCGAGCCAGCGTTTCCAAGGGATGTGGCGGCGTTGTTTGTTTTCCTTGGCTCGACGGCGACGCGGCGCGGGTTTTTTGGTGGTTCGGCTGGGCAAAGCTATCGGCAAATAGAGCGCGTTTCGTGCAAGATGGCGAGCTTTGCTCCGAGGGCGAACAGAAAGGGGAAGACAGGATTTACAGGATTGCAGGCTTGAGGGTAGGGCGTCTTTCACGCT
>CBHXZU010000385.1:0-6277 GCA_966125105.1 uncultured Prosthecobacter sp. | reverse complement strand
ACCGAGGAAACCATGATGGTCGATTCTAAATGAACGCGTCTCCCGAAATGCTGGAAGCATCTCCACCAGCGCAATCCACGGCACAGATTGAGAGCGCTGCCGACCGGCCAATCGCGCATCGGTCGAAACTCCCGTTGCGCTCGCTTCTCGCTGTGCCGGTGGCGGCGGCGCTCACGTTTGCCGTTCATCTCATCGTTTCGCGAAATGAGCTGCCGCTCGAGACGCAGTACTACTCCATTTTCCTCGGCGGCATTTTCGCCCTGGGAGTGATTGCCGCGCTGGTTCAGCCGTTTTGGCCGTCTTGGCGCGAGCGGATCCGTGAATTGGGACCCATTGTTGCCGCTGCGATCGTTCTGCTCGCAATTTGGGAAGTCGTCACCTCAGGCCTGCGCTTGTTGCCGATGCCGTATTTTCCGAGTCCGCCCGCAGTGCTGCTCAACTTGATCGATGATCGCGCGGTCGTCGCGGATTGCACCTGGCACTCGCTGCAATTGCTTCTCGGCGGCTACGCGCTCGGCGTGCTGCTCGGGGTGTGCACTGGCGTCTGCATTGGCTGGTTTGCGCCGGCGCGCTATTGGGGAATGCCGATATTGAAAGTGGTCGGGCCGATCCCTGCGACCGCGTGGATTCCCCTGGCGATGGTGGTTGCGCCGAACGCCACGGTTTCCGCGATTGGCCTGATCGCGTTGGCGGTGTGGTTCCCGGTGACGATGCTTACTGCGTCGGGCATTTCGAACACGCGCGCGTCCTACCTCGACGTCGCCCGCACGCTCGGCGCCGGTCGCGCTTATCTTATCTTCCGCGTAGCGATTCCCGCCGCGATGCCGAATATTTTCATCGGCCTCTTCATGGGGCTCGGCGCCTCTTTTCTCACGCTCGTCGTCGCAGAAACCGTCGGGGTGAAAAGCGGCCTCGGCTGGTATCTGCAATGGGCACAAGGCTGGGCTGAGTATGGCAAGGTTTACGCCGCGCTCATCGTAATGGCCGCCTTTTTCTCCACGATCATGACCCTCCTCTTCAAAGTCCGCGACCGCGTCCTCGTCTGGCAGAAAGGAACGATCAAGTGGTAGCTGCACCTGCTTCCAAGCCAGCTGCCACTGCGGAAGGCTCCCCGGTCGAAGTCCGTGGTGTCTCGCGCCGGTTCATTTCGCCGGAAGGGCAGGAGTTCACGGCGCTGAACGATGTTTCGCTCACCGTCGGCGCGGGACAGTTCATCGCGCTCATTGGCCCGAGCGGCTGCGGAAAAAGCACGCTTCTGCGCCTCATTGCCGGGCTTGATCGCGCGAACTCCGGCACGCTCCATGTGGGCTCGGAAACGATCACTGGTCCGCACGAGACGCGCGGGCTGGTTTTCCAGGATCCGAACCTGTTCCCGTGGCTCACCGTGCGCCGGAACGTCCAGGCCGGCCTCGTTGCTCGCGGCGTCCTGGTGGAGAAGAGGGACGAGGTGGAGGATTTCATTCGTCTCGTCGGGCTCCAGGATTTTGCCAACGCCTACCCGCACCACCTTTCAGGTGGCATGGCCCAACGTGTAGCTCTTGCCCGAGCGTTGATTAATCATCCGAAAGTGCTGCTACTCGATGAGCCGCTCGGCGCGCTCGACGCCTTCACGCGTATGCGCATGCAGGATGAGGTCTTACGCCTTTGGCAGGCGCGGGGCACGACGATGATTCTCGTGACTCACGAGATCGATGAGGCGATCTATATGTGTGACTCGATCGTGATCATGAGCCCGCGGCCTGGCCGGATTGAGCGCATCATTCCCGTGAACATTGAGCGGCCGCGTGACCGCAGCAGCCCTGAGTTTCTGCGGTTGCGTGGTGAGATCCTCGAAATGTTGCATTTCGCTGGCCGCGAAGCCGGGCAGGAAGCGGGCGCTCACTAGAACCACTTGAAGGTGGCGAAAGTTGTATTCGTCGATCCCGGAGGGATCAAAAGCTTGTAGCGGGTGTGTCGCGTGAGGCACGAGCGCGACCACCGGATTGGAAGGTGACCGGAAGCTTCCCGGAGGGAAGCCAGCGCTAATCCAGAACGAGCGCATTCGACGTGTAGACCAATGCTGGCTCCCCTGCCGGGGAGCATTCCCTTGGTAGGTTACCGGTGGTCATCCTCGTTCCTCGGATGACGCACCGGCTACAAGCTTTGATGCCTCCGGCATCGAAAGGCATCGCCGCCAGACCCCTGTCTATTGCAAAGAGATGGTCTGAGGAGTGCTTGCCAACAAGACGGCTCGCGGAGCCATCCTGCGAGAACGATCACCGTGTTAATTCACCAGCAAGGTCTTTCGGGGTTCAGGCTTCATAAATAGCAACGCCCGCCTCCCGTTTCGATAGAAGGCGGGCGAGTTGGTTTGAATGGTTGGACGCGCCTGTAACCACGGAGACTTACGCGAGATCGAAGCGGTCAAGGTTCATTACCTTGTCCCAGGCTGCGACGAAGTCCTGCACGAACTTCTTCTCTCCATCGGCGCTTCCATAGACTTCCGCAACGGCGCGCAGGCGGGAGTCGTGTCCGAAGACTAGATCTACGCGGGTGCCGGTCCACTTGAGCTCGCCAGTCTTGCGATCGCGACCTTCGAAGACCTCGGCGTCTTTCGATACGGGCATCCATGCCGTGCTCATATCGAGCAGGTTTACGAAGAAGTCGTTCGTGAGTGATCCGGGACGCTTCGTGAAGACGCCGTAGCGACCGTCGACATTGGTATCCAATGCGCGCATGCCGCCGATGAGCACGGTCATCTCGGGCGCGGTGAGCGTGAGCAGTTGCGCCTTGTCGATCAGCAGCGCCTCCGCGGGGACGGTGTATTTGCCTTTAAGGTAATTGCGGAAACCATCCGCGTGCGGTTCGAGCACCGCCGACGATTCGACATCCGTTTGCTCCTTCGAAGCGTCCATGCGACCCGGCGTGAATGGCACGGTCACATTGTGACCAGCGTTCTTCGCCGCCTGCTCGACGCCGGCGCAGCCTGCGAGAACGATGAGGTCAGCAAGCGAGACCTTCTTTCCGCCGGTTTGCGCGCCATTGAATGAAGCCTGAACCTCTTCGAGTTTCTGCAAGACGCCCGCGAGTTGCGGGGGACGGTTCACTTCCCAATCCTTCTGCGGAGCCAGGCGAATCCGCGCGCCGTTCGCGCCGCCGCGCTTGTCGGAGCCACGGAAAGTGGACGCCGAAGCCCACGCGGTGGAGACGAGCAGCGACACGGGCAGATTCGTCGCGAGGATCTTGCTCTTCAGCGCTGCGATGTCCTGCGCATCGATCAGCGGATGATTTACCGCGGGAATCGGATCCTGCCAGATCAGCTCTTCGGCCGGAACTTCCGGTCCGAGATAGCGGGCGCGAGGACCCATGTCGCGGTGGGTCAGCTTGAACCACGCGCGTGCAAATGCGTCCGCAAACAACTCCGGGTTTTCCAGGAAACGCCGCGAGATCTTCTCGAAACCGGGGTCGACGCGCAGCGCGATGTCCGTCGTCAACATCGCCGGCGCGATCTTCTTCGTCGCGTCGTGCGCATGCGGCACCGTGCCGGCGCCCGCATCGCCCTTCGGCTTCCATTGATGCGCGCCCGCCGGGCTCTTCGTCAGCTCCCACTCGTAGCCGAACAGGTTTTGGAAAAAGCCCATGCCCCACTTCGTGGGCGTATTGGACCAGGTCACTTCCAGGCCGCTCGTGATCGTGTCTGCGCCTTTGCCCGTGCCGTAGCTGTTCTTCCACCCAAAGCCCTGTTGCTCCAGGCCCGCCGCTTCGGGTTCATCGGAAACGTTCGACGAGGGCGCCGCGCCGTGCGTCTTGCCGAAGCTGTGGCCGCCCGCAATCAACGCCACCGTCTCCTCGTCGTTCATGGCCATGCGGCCGAACGTGTCGCGAATGTCTTTCGCCGCGAGCAGCGGATCGGGATTGCCGTCCGGTCCCTCGGGGTTGACGTAGATGAGACCCATCTGCACGGCCGCGAGCGGGTTCTCCAAACGGCGGCTGTGGACATCTCCGTCGGCGTCGTCGTCGGAAACGAGCACACCGCCGTCCTTCTCCACGCCTTCCGAGCCGTGCTTGTAGCGGATATCGCCGCCGAGCCACGTCGTCTCGCGTCCCCAATAGACGTCCATGTCCGGCTCCCAGGTATCCGGGCGCCCGCCGCCGAAACCGAAGGTTTTAAAGCCCATCGTCTCGAGGGCAACGTTGCCCGTGAGGATCATGAGGTCGGCCCAGGAAATCTTGCGGCCGTACTTCTGTTTGATCGGCCACAGCAGGCGACGCGCTTTGTCGAGGCTCACGTTATCCGGCCAGCTATTGAGCGGCGCGAAACGCTGTTGCCCGCGGCCACCGCCTCCGCGGCCGTCGCCGGTGCGGTAGGTGCCGGCGCTATGCCAGGCCATGCGGATGAAAAGCGGTCCGTAGTGGCCGAAATCCGCCGGCCACCACTCCTGCGAGTCAGTCATGAGCGCGGCGAGGTCCTTTTTCAGCGCAGCGTAATCGAGGGTGGCAAACTCCTTGGCGTAATCGAAGTCCTCGCCCATCGGATCGGACTTCGAGGAGTGCTGGTGAAGGAGTTCAACTTTCAGCTGTTTCGGCCACCAATCGCGATTGGTCGTGCCGCCGCCGGCAGCTGCGTGGAAAGGGCATTTGGATGCAGTGGACATAAGTTCTCCTGTAGGCTGGTTAGGACGTGTGCTGTGTGTTCAGCGCCGTGTTCAGGTGGCGCAGGAACGGTGTTTTTACCCGGTGCGAGCCATTAGCCGAAATACTTCTTTC
Source organism: uncultured Prosthecobacter sp. (assembly GCA_966125105.1). Lineage (GTDB taxonomy): Bacteria > Verrucomicrobiota > Verrucomicrobiia > Chthoniobacterales > Chthoniobacteraceae > SXWH01. The sequence goes on along the minus strand of CBHXZU010000385.1, from coordinate 1,531 downwards.
CTTGGCCGGTCATAGGAAATGCCTATGGAAGCCACGAGGCTTCGACGAGGATGGCAGTCCTTGCCTTTGCCCCAAAATTGGCGGCTTTGCCTGCGCGAGTGGCGCGTGCATCAGACCTGCTCGCCGCTCGTGGGCTCGCGCTTATTCCGCCGCCGCGCAGCTCCACTCACCCTAAATTTCGGGCAAATGCCCCTGTGATCGCCGCGCTCCATTTGCTCGCCGGGCCACTTTCGCGTCGTGCTCGGTCAGCCTTATTGCTCTCCCAGCTTCTTTTTTGCCGGAGGCTGACCGCCCAACGTCTCGCCCAACTACTTTTTTGTCGCGTCGAGCCCGCCAATCCGGTCGCCGGGCTCCTTTTTTTACGAACGCAGTCCGCCAAGCGCGTCGCCCGGGAACTTTTTTTCCGCGACATGGCTGCCGAGCTGCCCGCCGAGCTACTTTATCGAGGAAAACCCGGGATGATTCGCCCGCCGAAGTGAATTTGCGCGTGCAATGGACCGCCTTATCCGACTCACCCGAGCGAATTTTTTGCGGAAATCGCCGCATGTTAGTCATGCGTCGCCAGGGATTTGCGCCAAAATGTGAATAACTCGGGGATTCCGTAACACGGAGCAGCCTTCCTGATTGCAACGCGGGACACGACGCTCTTCCGCATGAATATCATTCCAAAATCCAATGCCGAGGTGACGAACCTCGCCCTCCTCGCCCTGGCTGGCGCGGAGGCTCATGGCGCCGACGTCCGACTTCGGCACAATAGCGCCTCTCATCTCCGGTCCGAGTTGCTTGCGTTGGTCGGCGATCCGCATACTCCCGCGCTTCCCGGCGCGCAGGCACGGCTGGATGCGCAATTGCGCCTGATGCGGGAAACCTATGCGACACTCCAAAATGTGCTGCGTGCCGCCCGCACCTTCTGCTTCATCGGCATCGGCTTTCTCAGGCCGAAGTTCGGCCAGCTTTGGAACAGCGATTGGCAGGCGGCCGGTTTCCATGGCGGATCGCTGGCCGTCCCGGCTGTGCCGCTCGCGCTGCTCCTTGAGTTTCGCGCGTTTCTCACGGGCAACCCGGATGCGAGTGCCGAGTACGGCTTCACTGCCGAGGACGCGCAGCGGCACATCGACGCCATTCAATCCGCCACGCTGGCGCGTGAAAACGCTCGGGGCGGGCGCTGGAGTATCAAACGCGAACGCGACACAGCCTTTCGCAAGCTCCGCAAGCGCTTGAGTTTCTTGCGCGCAGAACTCGCGCTGCTTCTTTCGCCGACGGACGACCGCTGGTACGCCTTCGGTTTCCGCCGTCCCGCGGATGGAAAGAGCCCGGAGCCGGTGCGCGGTCTCACGGTGACGCCGATCGTCGGGCGGAAATTGCGGAAACAAGACGCGCTGTCGAACGCCGGGGAAGGCAGTTCCATCTCGTCGACGTCTCGGCTGAGGCGGTCGAGCGAGGAAGGAGAGATCGGTGTTGAAGGTGCAGGTGGGTCGGCGCCGGTCGCTTCAGGGCAGATCGAGACGAGTGCACTCTGTGTGCAATGGCG
>CBHXZU010000384.1:0-6288 GCA_966125105.1 uncultured Prosthecobacter sp. | reverse complement strand
TTGTCTTTTCTCAGATCCGATTTGGGCAAAAAAGGACCCGGTAGGCGATGAGTCCGCACATCACCTACCGGGTTTCGACTTACCTCGACTGACACAGGGGATTCGCGGAACCCCGACATGGCGGATGTATCGGCCTCAACTTTTTTTGATTTTGTTTAAATCCAGGTGAGTTTTGACGCGCGGAAGTCGCGTGCCGAGAGCGCGCTGCGCGCCTCTGGAAGGTCGGGGTGGTCGATCCGATGATTTCGCACGGGGCTTGTGGGCGGAAAAAAGCCCCGGTCCGTTTGAACGAAGCCAAGGCTTGAGCGACTTTCTCCTCCTCGCGGATTTGCTTAATGCATCTGCCAGAGTTTCCGGCTTTAGATTCGCGCACGAATCGCGCGGGGTCGTTGCCTTCTATTTGGAAGTGGAAGGCTATCTCCGCTCGCTTCGATTCAATCGCTAAAGCTTCTTCGGGATGACCCACTTTTTTGCCGGTTTGGAAGTCGCGCCAACCGGAATGACCGTTGGCAACGGCTCTAGCGGGTGCTGCCGCTGATTGTCACGGTCTCCGCGTGATTCATGGAGCCCTGCATCTTGTGCGTGCCTCGGATTTCCATGCCGACCTGCAGGTCATCCCAGGTCGCGCTATCGCTACTGGTGCTGCCTTTGCTCAGCTTGGTGGTGTCACCGATATGCAGCTTGCGCATGTTCCCCTTGCTGTCCTGGATCGTCACCATCTTGCTCTCCTTGTCGACGGCGGTGATCTTGCCTTGGAACTGGTTTGCAGAAGCAGCCTCGGTGGAACTGCTGCTCGTGGAATCCTTCGCAGCGGCGCTCGATGGGTTGGTGGGATTCCGGGTGTCTGTCGGGCTGGATGATGGCGGGGCAGACGGCGCGGGCGATTGATCGGCCGCGATCAATGATCCCGCGAAAGAAAGCACGACGATGGCAGAGGTGTGGATCAGGTTTGTATTCATAGGCGTTTAAAGGCATCGTCAGGGGAGAATCCGCGGTCGTGTCCGGAGGCTTTTCCCCGAGCGATTCTCATCGGGGAGGAGGCAGCGCATTTGCTTTTGCGGGACGCCGACGAGAGGCAGCCAAAGAGCACTCCGTAACGTTGCGAAGGCAACCAAGTGATGGGGCGGCAACCAATTTGCGCGAGGGATAAAATTCCATCCATCCCGGCGCCATTGGCAACCGATTCAAGCCACATGAGCGCACCTACTACCTTTTTCGCAGATTCGACTCTCATCGACGTGCACGACGCGGCGGAGGTGCTGCGTTGTTGCGAAGAACTCGGCGTAACCGAACTCGAACTGCGCGACGCAATTCGCAACGTTGGCCCGCGATTGGGGGACATCAAACACGCGATCGCCGACGAGCACTACATCCCTGGCGAGCATCACTACGACGACCTGCCGGCGGAAGAGGGTGCAAAGGTCTGGGAACGGGAAACGGCACCGGGGCCGCGACCGGATTGAGGCATCAGGCGGCGGGAGGCGCGGATTGCATTTACCCAAAAGATTTCCCCTGCGGCGGACAAGCCTTCGTCCTTTGCGCGGGCGGTAGCGCGGATTTCAACTCTCACCGAAGGCTTGTCGCGCGGGGCTGGGGCTGTAGACGCAACGCGGCGCTGGGAATCGATCCAGCAGGAGCACTATGAAAACGATTCTCTTTGCGATGATTGCACTCGCGGCAGTTACGCCACTCCAGAGCCAGCAAACGTCCACCGAAGCTGCGCCCCAAATCGGCACGGCATCCAGTTCAAAGAACTGGCTGATCGGGAAATGGGAGTTCGACCAGGAATATACGCAAAGCAAACAAGGGCAGAATAAGAGCGAAGTGGGGATCGGCGATGCGGCGGCCAGCGTGGTGGCTTCGCAACTTCTCGAAAAAATGAAGGGCGCGACGCTCGTTGTGACGGAAAATGAGATCACGATGGCGCGAGGCGACGGGAACGGGAAATCAAACCGCTACACGCTGATTGCAGGCAGCGACCCGAATGTTCTCCAACTCAAGCAGGAGAATGGGGAGGTCCTCGCCTTCCATCGCGACGGAGATCGCGTTTGGACCAACTCCACGGGGACGGTGAACGAGCCGTGTTTTTTTAAGCGGGCGCCGTGTCGGCGGTGGGGCGGGGGCGAATAGAGCGGCCGAAAGCCACAGGCCCCCCCATGCCGTAATCCAACTTCCTTCTCGTGCCATTCAAATAAATACGCTTGCGATTCAAATACCTTCTCTTGTGAGTCAAGTTCAGCGGCCAGCTACTGGAATACCGCCTCCAGTGAGGGCAATCTGACGCGGTTTCAGCGAGATTCAGCGAGTGTTTAGGGACGTTCTCTTCTCGGTTAGCTTCGTTTCACATCACTCGAGCCGAGCATGCGGTCGGACGACCTTGCTTTTCCAATCGGAAATCGGAGGCGGCGGTCTGATGGCGGCAGCGCTTTTGCGGGGTGGATTGGAATGCAACTCCAAAAGGATCGCGCGCACACGGCGTCTGCTTTTGCAGCTCCCGAAAAGCTCCCTCCAACTCAATAAAGCTTGCCAGGTCCGCCTCTCTGCCCCACACCCCGCCCCCTGTTCTTTGCGAGCCATGATTTAGCGGTTGGCGCACAGGAACTCCGTGAAAGCCGGAGGCAGTTGCGCTGCTGTAACTGGATACGAACCCCGAACCCGCGCGGCAACGCCGGGGAGCCAGTTTCTGCGCGAGCAGAAATGAAGGCCGGGAGGAGACTGGTCGGACGGTCACTTTGACCACCCGGCCGAAAAGCCAGGAGCCAGAATACTTGCCCAGTCGCTGCTCATTCGTCGTCCCGCGAGTGCGGGAGGACGCAAAACTTCTTCGCAAAAAGAAGAATGAGAGGCCGCCACATCGGCGCAGCGCGCAGCAGCGCTCGAAGTGGGTCTCTCGATCACCGACTACTTGAGACCAATGACACAAATTCATCGCGCGGCATTCGCCGTCGCTCTCGCCGCTTTTACCGGCACCACCACCGCCCTGCATGCCAGGCTGATCACCCTCGAGGATCAAGTTCTCGGCGCATTGATGCACAAGGAGGACTGGCGGCCGGCCACAGAGTTTCAAAGCAACGGCGCATCTTTTAATAACGCGATCTCTCAATTCGAGACTTGGTCCGGCTTTGCGCTGAGCCGCGAAACGAACACGACGACCGGTGGCTTTGGCGCGCAGTTCAGCGGGTTCGCCGGCAGCGGGGCGAGCGGGAGTTTGCAATACGCGATCGGCTACGTGGACACGTTTGGGGCGATCCCGACGATCACCCTGCCCGCGGGAGAAGCGCCGTTTTCTCTGCAGATCACGAACACCACTTACGCGGGGATCTCGATGCGCGATGGAGATCAGTTCGCCAAGAAGTTCGGCGGGCTGACGGGCAATGATCCGGACTACTTTAAGCTGACGATCTCGGGGCTGGCGGCGGATGGTTCGCCTTTGGCGGGCAGCGTGGTCGATTTCTACCTCGCGGATTTTCGTTTCTCGAACAATGCGCAGGATTACATCCTGAATACGTGGGCGAACGTCGATCTCACGGCGCTGCCCGCTGGCACGCGGAAGCTGCAGTTTACGCTCTCGTCTTCGGATAATGGGGGCTTTGGCATGAACACGCCGGCGTACTTTGCGGTGGATAACATCACGACCGTGCCGGAGCCGGCGACGACGGCATTTCTCCTTTTAGGCACGATCGGACTGGCGTCTCGCCGGAAACGCGCTTGAGGTAATGTCCATGCGCCTCGTTTGGGCCATCGTCATGCTGGCGGCCACGGACTCGTTCGCCGCGCTCCCTGGCCCGTATGCACCGGCTGCTGCTCCCTTTCCTTACGACGGCCCGTATTCCCCGCCGGCGGAGATGCCGGGCTCTACGGCGGTGCCGTATCTTCCGGGGAAATACGATCAGCGGATCATTGGCTGGGCCAGCGAAGTCGCGAGTTTCAACCGCGGGAAGGAGAACATCACGAAACCGACCGGCGAAGATGCCTCGTGGGGAGTGGCTGGAGATGCGCTCTTTGAGGCCAACGCTTACGGCAGCGAAAACTTCGACGTGGTCAGCCTCGGCGACGGTGGAAGCATCACGCTGAAGTTCCCCGAACCTATTGGCAATGGGCCCGGGCCGGATCTCGCGGTGTTTGAGAACGCGTTCGATGACAACTTCCTCGAACTCGCATTTGTCGAGGTGAGTTCAAATGGAACGACGTTTCATCGCTTTCCGGCGATCTCACTCACGCAGACCGACACGCAGATCGGCGGTTTCGGGCTGCTGGACACCAGTTACATCCACAATCTCGCGGGCAAGTTTCGCAGCGGGTACGGCACGCCTTTCGATCTCGCGGATCTCGCAGGAATTCCGGATCTCGATATTTCGATGATTACCCACGCGCGCATCATCGATGTCGTCGGCAGCGTTAATCCGCTCTGGGGCCGTTTGGATTCGCAGGGGCACCTGGTCAATGATCCGTGGACCACCGAGTGGGAAAGCGGTGGATTCGATCTCGATGCGGTCGCATATATGAATGTTGCCATCCCAGAGCCTTCGGCGGCGTTGATTCTCGGCGCGGGTGCCGTGGTCACGTCGCTGCAGCGGCGGCGGCGGCATCATCGATGAACCAAAAACGCCTGGCGAATGGCAGATGCGGGGGCTTAACCCTGCTGGAGATGCTGGTCGTCGTGCTGGTGGTCGCCGTTTTGGCCGCGTTGCTCACGTCGGCGGTGCGGCGTGGACGCGATAACGGCGACGCTGCGCAGTGCATGAACAACATTCGCCAACTGGCGGACGCGAATATCCGCTACGCGGCGGAGAATGGCGGGCAGTTCTGCTTCGCGATGGATAAGTCAAACCGGCGGCGGTGGCACGGCGAGCGCGCGGATGTGAATGGCAAATTCGATCCGAGGGTTGGGCCGCTGGCGCCGTATTTGGGACGCGAAGGCCGCGTGAAGATTTGCCCGTCGTTCGAAAACATTCTCACCGGCAAGCAGAGCTTTGAGGAAGGTTCCGGCGGCTACGGGTACAATGCGGTTTATGTCGGGGGTTCACCGCGCAACAAGTGGGAGGGAGAACGCGTGGCGAACATCGAGCGACCCGGTGGCACCGTGATGTTTACCGATTCCGCGATGGCGCGCTTGCTCGGCATCCAGGAATACCCCTTTGCCGAGCCGTATCGATGGGTGACTTCCGATGGCAGCCTCGCTGGAATACTCACGCCGAGCGTCCACTTCCGGCACAACGGCATGGCTAATGTCGCTTGGTGCGACGGGCACGTGACCGCCGAAAAACCGACGGTTATTCCCGACTACAACTTCTACAACGGGGACAACAAGCAGCACAAACTCGGCTGGTTCGGACCGACGAGTGAGAACGGATACTGGAATCCGCGAAGGCAGTCGGAAGAATAGCCCTGGGGCAACCGTCCCACTGCCATTAAGTTAGCGGAGCGGCGTAAAAAAGTGAGGTCATCCTAACGGAGCGGCGAGGAACGAGCCCGAAGTGAAGGACCCCGAGCCATTCACGATCGGCAATTTACCCAGTTCTGCTTTGGAAATTCGCACGGGAGTTTTGAAATTAACGAGATCCTCGCGAGTGGCTCGGGGTCCTTCTCCTCGTTACACTCGGTCAGGATGACAGACTTTTTGACCCGCTGTTTTCCTTAACTTAAGGCTACTTCTTCACGTCGTAGCAGTGCACGAACTCCTGGTCGCGCAGGTAGAGCTTGCCGTTCGCGATCACGGGATGGACCCAGATGCCGCCCTTGGGATTGCGATTCGCGGCTTGGGGATCGAGTTTGAAGCGGCCGTGCTCTTTCCAGCCGATCGGAGAGGCTTCTGCGAGCACGACGTTGCCGCTCTTTTCCTCGAGGCAATAGAGCATGCCATCCGCGTAACCGACGGCGCCTTTCGAGACCGACTTTTCCTGCCACTTCACGGTGCCATCGCTCCACGCCATGCAGGTCCATCCGCCTTTATCGCTGTGGCCGTAGAGGTGGTCACCCACCAGGATGACGCCGCCGTGGTGATTCTGAAAATCCTTGTTCAGGAAGACGGTCTCGGTCTCACTGCCTTTCACCTTCACCTTCATGCATCCGGCCTTGTAGCCGCTGCTGATGAAGACCTCATCGCCCTTCACGATGGGCGTGGGAATGACGGCGACCGTTCCGGACCACGGCACGCGCCAGATCACTTTGCCATTTTCGGGGTCGACGCCAAAGACCGTCTGCATGACGAGCTGAACATACTGCTTCTTGCTGTTGATCGTCGCAGGAATGATCGAGGAATATTGGGCACCTTCGGTGATGTCAGCC
>CBHXZU010000383.1:0-6291 GCA_966125105.1 uncultured Prosthecobacter sp. | reverse complement strand
ACCATCCGTATCCCGGTCCACATGATCGAGACGATCAACAAGCTGATGCGCGTGCAGAAGCAGCTTGTGCAGGATTACGGCCGCGAACCCACCCCGGAGGAAGTCGCGGAAGAAATCAACCTGCCGGTCGAGCGCGTGCGCGCCGTGTTGAAGATGGCGCAGCAGCCTATTTCGCTGCAGAGCCCGGTGGGTGACAGCGACGACACGAGCTTCGGCGATTTCATTCCTGATCAGGCGGCGGAAGATCCGTCGGACGTCACCGCGATTTCCCTGCTCAAGGACAAGATCCGCGACGTTCTCACCTCACTCACCGAGCGTGAGCGCCAAGTGCTGGAACAGCGCTTCGGTCTCGTGGATGGCTACAGCCGCACGCTCGAAGAAGTCGGCCGCCAGTTCAAGGTGACGCGCGAGCGTATTCGTCAGATCGAAGCAAAAGCGCTCCGCAAAATGCGCCACCCCACCCGCATCCGCCAACTCGAGGGCTTCCTCGAGGCCACGGATCTCAAGATGGCCTAATCTCAGCTTACGAACGGTTTACCAAGAACCCCGCGTCACGCCAATGCCGCGGGGTTTCTTTTGCCCGGAAATGCGCTGGCTCCGACCAAACTTTCCTGCAACTTTCCAACGTGTTACCGGTTGATCCGGAAGACCGATGAATCACGACGAACAGGATAAGCTATGGGAACTCCTCGGGAAGGCGCCCGAGCCGAAGGCTTCGCCGTTCTTTTCGAGCAAAGTGATGCGGGCCATTCGCGAACCGGAAGTAGAGCGGTTCAGCATCTGGGCATGGCTGCGGCAGAAGTGGATTATTCCGGTGGCTGCCGGAGCCTGCGCGGTCGTCGCCGCTGTGTCGGTGTTTAAGAACGACACGACCAAGACGCAGACTCCGCGACTCACCAAGTCGGATATGTTGACCGAAATGGTCACGGTCATGGCGGCGAATGACGATTTCGAGACCTCCCTTTCCGACCTCCTCGCAACGGAGGACAATTCAGTATGGCTCGCAGCCGATCCGTCCTCACTATTCTAATCGCAGGTGCCCTCGGCACCACTGGCTGGACGCAAGAAAACACCCCGCAACCTGCGCCGCCCCCACCTCCACCACAACCCGGCGCTGGAGCGCCTGGACCTGAAGGTCCCGCAGGATCCGGCGGTCCGGACGGACCGAAGCCACCAAGCGAACGCCGCAGCTGGGGTCCGGGTGGACCAAAAGGCGAAGGCCGCGGGCCGGGAGGGCCAGGAGGGCCAGGAGGGCCCGGCGGACCTTGGGGAGACAAGCGCGGACCACGCGAGAATCTGACGCCCGAGCAAATGAAGGAACGCGCCATGCGCGACCTTGAAAAACTGACACCGGAGCAGCGCAACGAAGTCTGGCGATCAGTTTGGGCAGTGCTGAATCTTCCCGCGGAAGAACGGCAGAAGCTAATTGGAAATGAAGACGAGCGGCGCCAGAAGGTGAAGGAAGAGATCGACCGGATGCTCAAGAACACCGGGATCCAAGTGCCTGACGATCAGCGCCGGAAGTTCTTCCATCGCTACTTCTCCGGACGGCGGTCCATCGAGGAGCAGTTAAAGAAGGAAGGCGAAGAACGCCGCCAGGTGCTGATGACGGAGTTGGAAGGCAAGCTGAAGCAGGAATTCGGCTCGACGAAGGCTGAGCAGACACAGCTCGAGCCGCAGAAGTAAGCGGTCGGAAAGCGAGCGCGGACTCAAAGCTCGGTTTGCGCAGCCGCTCGTTCCGTACAAAGGTTCGCGATGCTTCGATTTCTCTCCTGCGCGATTCTCGCCCTCGTTCCAGGGCTGCGGGCGGAAGATTCCGTTCCTTTCGCGACGGCCCAGGAGCAGAAGCGCATCGAGGTTGCGGCGAGCGGCAATGGTCGCGACACGCTTCACTTTCAAGTAACCGCGCCGGCGAAAGTGTCGGTGACAATTCCGGCAAAAGCAGTCTTCTCCGCAGCATCGGGCGAAGCGCAAATGGTGCTGCGAAGCCTGACAATCGAGCCCGGGCCCGGTTCGGACGTGGATGCGATTGTCCCAGCCGCTGCGCTTAGTTCCCGTAACGTCGGCCAGGAACGTTCGGTTTCGATCTCCGGAATGGCTGAACCAAAGCTCGCCAAATTACTGGAGCTATTCGGTCAACAAAACGATTTACCCCGCCCCACCGCTCAGCTCGCCGTCTTCGTCACGCTCGAAGATCTCTCGTGGCCGGATTGGAAGAAGTGGATGGAACAAGCGTGGCAAAACGAGAAGCCCGCAAAGGCGCACCCTACTCCTGCGGAAGTGGCGCAAGCGGTTGACGCAATTGCTTTCGCCCGTCTTGCCGCTCCGGATCGGAAGTTTGCCATCCTGGCGGACGAGGATTTGAAGCGCCTCGCGCTGCGCAATCCATGGGCGCGCGGAAAAGCCATGGCGCTTTATGGAATGACGGTCCAGGACGCGATTACGGGAGACTCCTCGCTTCCGCCGGATCTCGGCAAGCTCCTCCACACATCGCCGAACGACAACTGTCCCATTTGCCGCCAGCGGGCCAAAGGTCCGGCTGAGATTCCGTAAAACAGCCCACTCGTCATTTCGACTTTCCCAGCCAAAGGGGTGCGGCGGTTGCCAAAAGAAACTTCCAGATGCGGCGGGCCGAAGGCCCAACCACAGGCTAGCCCAGGGCACAGCGAAATATGAGCGACGCCTTGGGAATTGGCCGAACGAGCAGAGCCCCGTAGGTGGCGACACATCAGTGCCGCAATCGGAAAAGTCTTTCGGCAACCACTATAAATAAGGAAGCCCGAACTCCAAAGTTTGGCGCTTCGCGCTATCGGTTGAACAAGAACGACGGCGTGTTCACCAGCGCCCACGTCAGATCTTGAGCGTTCGTCAGGCGGCGATTCGCCAGCTGCGCTTTGCTTTGTTCTGCGTCGGCCCGAAGCTGCACGAGTTTCGCGTCGAGCTTGATCGGCTGCTCGGCAGCCGCAATCGCATCCCGCCGCTGCGTAATACCCGGATCAATGGGCGGCGGAAGCAAGAGGGCGGCGTGAGCATTCTCACGCTTCTTCAGTTCCGGATCATTGTCCCTCCAATATGCGGCGAGCGCCGCTTTATCGGCATCGGTTCGCGCCGAAGGAGATTTGCGAAGCGCATCGACGACGGCTTGCGGGAAACCGACGTTCACCGGGCCTGGCGAGGTCGTGGCCCAGATCCGGAAACGTCCGATCGCGAAGCTGCCGGGCCGCGGCTGGTGCAACTCGATGCGCAAGCGCGCGCCTTTTTCAGCATCACCGATTGGCTTCTCCAACGTGAACGCGGCGAAATGCGGTTGCCCGGTTTGCGGTGAGACAGCCCAACCATTGTTGCCGTCGTTGCGCTTGCCATCGATTGCTTTGCCAACCTCGAAGCTCTGCTGATTGAAGTCGGCATCGGCTGCGGTGAACTTTACCGCGACCGAGTCCGCCCCAGTGCCAGCGGCTCCAACCTTCAGGCCGATTTCGGTGAGCACAAAGTTCCCATCGGGAGCACGACCGGGGCCGAACTTCGATTCCTCGGGAAGTGTCATCACTTCTAGCATGATGCCCGTGATTCCCGCGAGTTTCGTGTCGGCTTTGATCACGTAATCCGAGCCATTCGGGCGCTCGCCGGTCGCCTTGTATGAACCATCCGGAAGCTTCGTCAGCTCGATGCCATTCGTCGCGCGGGCTTCGGATATATCCAGCGGCTGCCAGCCAGTGTACGTCCACGCCACCGGCGCAGAATTCTCCCATTGCGGCTGTGCGGCGGGAACCCCCTTCTCCTTGTATTCGGCAATGGCTTTCGCGGCTACAGCCGCATCAGCTTCCCGCTTCTTCGCGGCTGCCGCTAGCTTGGGCGCGATCTCAGCCTCGTAGCGCGCGAGTTCCTTCTTCGCCGCATCGATGGCCGCAATGCGATCCTGCTCGGCTTTGGCAATAAACGGCGCCTGTTCCTTCTCCTTCGTCTCAAGTTGGGAAATTAGAGCGGCGTGATCCTTCTCCACCTCAGCCCAGCCGGCGAGCGCGCGATTGATCTCTTCATCCTTGGCGGGTCGGTTCAGCACCCGCGTGAAGATTTCATTCACGAGGGCGCGATCATCAGGTGTGTCCTTGGCGAGCTTGGCCAACGCGTTTGCGGGATCCCCGATCGCGTCTGAAACGGCAGGACCGCTCAAGAGCGCCATCACGCTTCCGAGCCGCAGTTCACTGCTCCGCTCGCATTCGCAAGCACTCTCGCGGACTGGACGCCCCGCATTAGCGAGGAATCCGCTCGGCAGGTCCTGCTGCGCATCGGCGAGCATCGCCGCGCGCACACCACCCGGAAGCCGCGAAGGCGCGCCGGTGACTTGCAAAACTGCATCGTAGAGAACTTCCGCGGGTAAACGCCGAGCGAGTGCGTGGCTGTAGTTGATCTTGTCGTCCTCGTTCCAGCGATTCGTCGCAACGGATAATTGGTAGACGCGGGACTTGGTGATCAACCGAAGGACGTGCCTCACGTCGAACTTCGCATTCACGAACTCCTTCGTCAGGTACTCGAGCAGTTCAGGATTTGTCGGAGGATTGCCCGCCCTGATGTCGTCAAGCGGCTCAATCACCCCAACTCCCATCAAATAGCCCCACAACCGGTTTACATAGCTCGACGCGAAATAACGGTTGTCCGGCGACGTCAACCACTCAGCGAGCTGCTCCCGCCGGGTTCCTTCGGCCTTGAAGGTAGCTTGGTAGGGAAACTTCGGCGCGACGACCTTGTTGGTTCGCTGGTGCACCATTTCGCCCTCGGTCTTGTCGGAAACGATTTCGTAGAGCGCTTTTGCCTTCTCTACTGCCGAGCCACCGATGCGGGCGCCGTTGCTCGCGGGATCGTCGGCCAATGCTACCTGTGAAAAATAAGCGCCGAGCGTGTAGTACTGATCTTCGGTCCAGCGTTCAAATGGGTGGTCGTGGCACTTGTTGCAATTGAAACGCGTGGCGAGGAACAGGTGCGTGGAGTTCTCCATCGCCTCGGCCGGTTCACGCAGGATCTTCCAGTAGCTGGCCGGCGGGTTCTCTTTATTTGAGCCGCTGGCGGTCACGATCTTGCGAACAAAGACGTCGTAGGGCGTATTCGCGGCGATTTCTTTTTTGATCCACTCACGAAAGCCGGTGACCCCCTGCCCGCCCAGGAACTTGGAGTTCACCTGCAAAAGATCGGCCCATTTGTTGGTCCAATGCTCCACGAATTCTGGCGAGCCGATCAGCTTCTCGATTACCGCCTCGCGCTTTTCTCGAATCGGAGCGGTATCCGCCAGGAATGCCCTCACTTGTTCCGCGCTGGGTGGAAGTCCCGTGAGATCAAGATAAACACGGCGAAGGAAGTCAGCGTCGGAACACAGTCCGCTCGGATTGATCTTCATTCGCTCCCACTTGGCGGCCACGAGTTCATCGATGCGCGACCATGTTTCCGGCTTCTCCAGCACGAACCCTGAACGATCTCCCATCACAGTCAGCGTGGTGGCCGCATAAGCTCCTTCGTAACGCGCAAGGACCGGCGCCTCTCCGCGCCGAAGTGTTTTTACCAATCCACTCGCGCTTCCCGCCACGACCGCGGCCACGTCCCCATTGCCGCTCTCCACGAAAGCCTCCTGCGTCACATCCCGCTTTGCGCCATCCGCGTAGGTGGCGACGATTCGGAATTGCTGGCGCGCCCCCGGCTCTTGCACCACCGGGTTTTGGGGCGTCACCTCGATGGCGGCCACGCGCGGCGCATTCACGTTCAGCTTCGCGCCATCAGCGATCCATGAGCGCAGAACCTCGTAATACCGGTCACCGAACTCCACACGCTGCCCGCCCTCGTGCGGCACGCCGCCCGTTCCTTTGAGCAACATGAGCGAATCGTCGGGCGAAGCCACGTTGAGCCGCCGCCCCGCGAGATCGTCCTTGAGGGATCGCACATCGAAAAGCGGGTCATATCCGCGAAGGGATAACTTAAAGCCGACTTTCCCCACCTTTGCCCCGTGACACGTCCCGGCGTTGCATCCGACCTTGGTCATGATCGGGTTTACATCGCGAATGAAATCCACGGGCGGATGAGATTGCGCACCCGCGACGTTTAGCGGGACCTCCAGCGATTGTCCGCCGAAGCTGACCTGCAACTTCCCGGCACCGTCGCTTTCGGGACGCAATACACCCGTGGCACTCACGTTGATCTTGGCGCCGCTCGCGCTGAACTTTGCCAAACGCGTCACGTCCGCAGTTCCCCCATCCTTCAACTTCGCCACGACGACCATCTGCGCGTATTCACGCCCGTTGCGCAGCG
>CBHXZU010000382.1:0-6297 GCA_966125105.1 uncultured Prosthecobacter sp. | reverse complement strand
TCGCAGTCACTTTGAAGCTCGCGGACCAACTTCGACGAAGGCGCGGCCCCTATACTGGTAGGAATGGCGACTTTCGCTATTTCCGCAGCCGCCCCATCCCCGGCCGGAGCACTCCGGCCAGCTAGGTAGGAAACTGCAGCAGTTCCTTGGATTGCGGTGCTTGTCCTCATGTTTGGCTACGGACCATTTAGCATCGGCGATGCCACATGTGACGTTAGCATTACCAGCTAACCAAGAATTGAGTTCAAATCCCCGTCTCTTCAGAAGCCATGCACCGAAAGTGCTACCTCAATCTTTACAGTTTTTGAACAATCGCTCACTCACCCGCGCGAAAAACCCATCAATTCCGAGAGTTCCCCCTGATGGCGGCATCAGGAACATACCTAACCCAGGAGCCTATCGGAAATGTCCGAAGGAAGATGGAAGATCTCATCTGGCCGGTAAGCCTGAAGAATCTCTAGCCGATGGTGTCCCCAAGTGACTGCTCCAAAACTTAGTCCGGCTTCCCTGGATGCCTCCGCATCCCGCACTTCGTCCCCGATATAGATCCCCCCGGCCGCGCGGGAGAGACGGATCACACGACGCACCTTGGGTGTTTTGCCAAACATGGAGGCACCGCAGTCATAGTGGTGAATCAGGCTTCCCAACTCCGCGCCCAGGATACGCTGGACGTTTTCCTTGGAATTGGAGCTGACAATTCCCAGCCGGATACCGCCCTCTGCCAACCGCTGGAGGGACTGCGCAATCCCCGGAAATAATTTGAACCGGCCAGTTTCAGCGGCCATTCGCGCGCGCATTTCACGCATGAGGCGCGGGACTTTCCAGAGCGGCAGCCCCAGCGCTCGCAATAGTTCCCGCCCGTGAAGATCCCGGATTCGCTCCTCTTCAGCCGGGGAAAGTTCCTTCAGTCCAAATTGATGTCCAAACTGCGCGTATAAGCCGCGCATCCATCCGAGCGTATCGGCAAGCGTTCCATCGAAATCGAAGATGGCGAGCGGGTATTTCAAGGCGGTTGGCAAAGTCCGCGATTCTGCCGGGAGACCTGCCCCGAAGACCATAACGAATCCGCAACCGCCCTGGATTGCGGAGTGGAAGGCCTTTAGGGCTGATGAATCGACACCGCAGAGAAAGAGGCTGTCTTTTGGGGCCTCCTCTGTCGCTTTTCGCAGTCGCTGCGCTTGAAGATTGTGAAATAAATCGGAGTGGCGCCCATGCCGCTCTGGCGAGCCGCACTGCGGCGCAAACGTGCTTGCGGGACTTTTTCGGAGCACAGCTTTCCTGCCTGGCGTGGGTGTGCGCAAATGTTTCAAAACCCACTCATTTGGACAGCCCTCTCAAGCAATCTTCACCGAGCGCCCCGTCCGCGCGGATTCGGCGATCGCTTCTATGATCCGCATGTCCGCAAGCCCCATCTCTCCCGGCGTTCGCGGCTCTTCGCCTTTCAAGATGCACGTGGAGAAGTGATCCATTTCGGCGGTGAAATGATTCTTCGGCTCCAGCACGAGTTCCGAAATTTCCGGCGCGCCAGCATTACCCTTCATGCGATGAGTTCGCAGACGCAGACCCCGATAGGAAAACGCGGGATCCATCTCGATGAACCCAGCTTTGCAATGCACCCGGTAGCGTCGACTCTCGGCCGCATTGAAGTAGCAGTCGCAGTGCGCCAGCGCGCCGGATGGATAACGCAGGATGAAAGCGACGCTGGCCGGGACTTCACGGAAGCGCGGATCGTCCGAGGGTTGCTGAGCAAAGGCGGTAACCTCCAGTGGTTCCTCGCCGGTGATGTAGCGCGCGGCATTGATGGAATAGACACCCACGTCACCGACGGGCCCTCCGCCAAGCTTTCCGCTCAGCCGGATATTCGGCGCTTTCACGTCCTGGCCATTGCTGGACTCAATGGTCGTAATTGCGCCAAGCGCCTTCGCTTCGCACAACTCCCGCACTTTCGAATTGTACGGCTCGTAGTGAAGCCGATATGCGATCATCAGCTTGCGCTTCGCCTCACGCGAGGCGGCGATCATCTTCTCTGCTTCGTCAACCGTGACGGACATCGGCTTTTCGCAGAGCACGTGTTTGCCTGCTCGCAGACCGCGAATCGTGAACTCCGCGTGCATGCTATTCGGCAGCACAATGTAGATCACATCGACTTCCGCATTATCCTTCAACGATTCGTAGTTGTCGTAGCCGTAGATGGCATCCGGCTTAATCCCGTAAGCCTCCGCCACCTTGCGCGCTTTGTCGGGATGTCCGCTGACGAGCGCAACAGGCTTCGATACGTTGCATTCGCGAAACGCCGGCATGATTTCCTCGAGCGCGAGTTCTCCGAGTCCGACAATTGCCCACCCGATCTTTTTCGGCGCCATCTCAGGCAGTTTTAAACCGGAAGGCTGACGCTCCGGCGGCGCAAGCGGAACGTCCCCTGCCACCTTGTCCGTGTTCCCGCCGGGCGCGGCTTCCCTTCCCTTTCCGGCATCACCGGCAGCCAACATGCTGGGCAAAGCAAAGGCGGAAACTCCGGCGAGAGCCGCCGCTTGCAAAAACTCCCGACGGTTCGATTCGATCACCTGCATCGTGCTCATGGTGCTTGGTTCGAAGGTCGCGCCCATGGCGGTGGCAAATTGCTCCACTCTTTCCTTCCCCGGCGAAGGCTTTCCGCATTTGCTGCGGCTCGTCATGTTGCTCGAGAAGTACACGATTGGCGTGGGCGATCGCTTCGCCCAGCAGGCAAAGGCTCAGCTCCAGGCTTTCATCCGATTGGCGAAGGACGGGGTCGACGCGGTCCCGGTTTGGAATAAATCCAATCGCGAACACACGTTCATCGGCAGCGAACCCCAGAGCGTTCTCGATGCCGCATCAGCCGCAGTAAAGGAACTCGGCTGGGAGAAAACCTGGCACGTCGACGCCGATCACATTCGCCTCGATACCGTGGAGCGATTCCTCGAACCGTCGGATTTTTTCACCATCGACGTCGCAGACAACATCGGCCAGGCCGCCGACGCGAAGGAGATCGAGAAGTTTGTCCTGCGTCACCCCGAACTCATCGGCACGCACAACATCAAAGGCGTCGGCGAGCAATTCGTCCTCACTGAATCAGAAGTGCAGCGAATCGCGGCGAAGTACCTCCTCGCCGCAAAGGAAGCGGGCGAAATCTATCGCCACATCGCGCACCGGAAGGGAAAGCGCGATTTCATCGCCGAGGTTTCCATGGATGAAACCGACACGCCGCAAACGCCGCCGGAGTTGCTCGTTATCCTGGCACTGCTCTCAGACTTTGGGGTGAAAGCGCAGACCATCGCGCCGAAGTTCACCGGACGTTTCAATAAGGGCGTGGATTACGTGGGCGACCTCGCCCAGTTCGAGCGCGAGTTTAACGACGACCTCGCCGTGATCGCGCACGCCGTCGCGCTCTACAGCCTGCCGCCAAACCTCAAACTCTCCGTGCACAGCGGGAGCGACAAATTCTCGCTCTACCCCATCATTCGCGAGGCTTTGCGTCGCACCGGCGCCGGCATTCACTTGAAAACGGCGGGCACAACATGGCTGGAGGAATTGATCGGCCTCGCGGAAGCCGGAGGAGAAGGGCTCGAACTCGGCAAGGACATCTATTCCACGGCGCTCGAGCACATTGATAAACTCTGCGGCCCGTATGCCTCCGTCATTGATATCGACCCGAGCAAACTCCCTTCGAAAGAGGCCGTGCAGGGCTGGAGTGGCGCGCAGTTCGCCAATGCGCTCCGGCACATTCCCAGTCATCCGGAGTTCAATCCAAGCTTCCGCCAACTCCTCCACGTCGCCTTCAAGCTGGCGGCGGAAAAAGGAGAGAAATATTTGAATCTCCTGAAGGCAAACGAGGAGATCGTCGCAAAGAACGTCACCGAGAATCTTTACGAGCGGCACCTGCGCCCGCTCTTCGTCGGCTAAGGTCGTTCGCCGACTCGCAGCGCGGACAAAGACACAGCCGCGTCAGAACGGGCATCGATTTCGTTTAAATATGAAATCGAAACTCCCGCTTTCCCTCTGCGGTTTTGCTGTGCTGATCGCGCCTTGGGCGGGAGCAAATGATTCCGTGCTGCTCGGTCGCGAGCAACCCGAAGCCGAGGCGGCCGTCGCGGTCGTAACCACTTCACGTGGAGCACCCGTCGCTGAAGCGAGGGAGGCTGCGCCCGCTGCCCGACCCGCCGCTCCGGCGCCGAGTCGCGCGCAGAGCGGCACGATCATCCGAAGCAATGTCACCACCGTGCTTCCGGATTCTTCCCACATTGTCGTCACGGAAGACGCTACGCCCGCGCACTTTCGCTATACGAAAGATACCCAGTTCATCGACGAACAGGGACGCGTGCTTTCGGCAGACGCCGTGAAATCCGGCACCAACGCCACTCTGCATTACACTCGAACCGAGGGCGACTTGGTGCTTACGAAAGTCATCGTGAATGCTGCGGCGCGACCGCTTACCGGCGCGAGTGCCCGGGCACTCACGGAAGTGCAATACGAACGATAAGACATGCGCGCCATGCCGGGCGCACTCGGCCACTGACATCAGGATCAGGCAGGTTGCCGACTGTTCGAATGCTTTGCGCGCGTCTAGGTTGAACATCCCGTCACACCTCTCCCTGCAGGCAATGAATGCCACCTCATCTAAAAGCCACTCGCAAACGGCATCCCGCCCCCTTCACCAAATCGAGCCAGTGCTTTGCGCGCTGCCGGACTTTGTGAAGATCCCGGCGGTGCCGGGGCTCCCTACTGAACTGACCGGGATGGCCTTGCGCGAGGCCCTTCAAGCGCGGGCCGACCGCGGCGTCTCCGTCGTTCGCCGCGATTAGGCGCCAAGCTTGCCTCAAATTGCGACCGAGCCTTAATGGCCGAATGAAATCGGCCATCACGGTATGCCTTGTTCCCGAAGCGAAGCTCGGTCCCTTTGTCTTCCATGAAGGTTTTGAGGACGGCTGCGCTCGGGCTGAGGAGCATGGCTTCGACGCAGTGGAGATTTTCCCACCAGCAGCCACGGCGATCGATATCGCGGAGTTCCAGGGAACGCTTGATCATCACAAGCTGAGCGTCGCGGCGATTGGGACCGGTGGCGGATGGGTCTTGCACAAATGGACGCTGACGCATCCCGATGCCGAAATCCGCGCGAGGGCCCGGGATTTCATTCGCGCTATCATCGATGTCGCAGGCGGATTTGGCGCGCCGGCAATCTTGGGATCGATGCAAGGCCGCTACGACTCGCCTGTTTCACGCGAGCAGGCACTGGCCTGGCTGGGTGAAGCGTTGGAAGACCTCGGAGAATACGCGCGGCAGCATCACGTGCCTTTCCTCTACGAGCCGCTCAATCGCTACGAAACGAACATGTTCAATCGCCAAGCCGATGCGGCCCAATGGCTGGGCACGTTGAAGACACAGAACGTGAAGCTGCTCTGCGACCTGTTTCACATGGCAATCGAGGAGGCAGATCTCGCGGCGACGATTCGCCAATGCGGATCGATGGTCGGCCACGTGCACTTTGCGGATTCCAACCGTCGCGCCGTTGGTTTGGGACACACCGATGCGAAACCGATCGTTGAGGCGCTACGAGACATCGGTTACGCGGGTTATCTCTCCGCGGAAATTGTTCCCCAACCCGACGCTGAAACTGCCGCGCGGGCGACGATGACGAGTTTCCGCAAGTTGGTCGGTGCCTGATCGCATCTGAACGGAGGCGGGCGCGCTCCGGCGACATCACCAAACGGCCCATTTCCTCATGCCGCCATGCCGGCGGCATCGCCAAAAGATCCGTTTCCTCGTGCCGCCACGTCGGCGGCATCAAACGGTCCGTTTCCTCATGCGCAACGCCGGCGGCATCACCAAACGGTCCGTTTCCTCATGCCGCATCGCCGGCGGCATCACCAAACGATCCGTTTCCTCATGCCGCAACGCCGGCGGCATCACCAAACGATCCGTTTCCTCATGCCGCCACGCCGGCGGCATCACCAAACGATCCGTTTCCTCGTGCCGCCACGCCGGCGGCATCACCAAACAGTCTGTTTTCTCTCGCGGTTGAGCCAAATGCGTCGCGATCCAGAGCGAATCCGAGCCCGGACGCGCGCAGCTATCCCCTTAGAGACTGTCCAAAAATGTTGAGCTGCGGATCAAAGGAGGCCGCCGCAAGCACGCTTGCGCCGTAGTGCGGTTCGCCAGAACGGCTTTGACCTTCCATTCACCGCAGATGTTGCGAACCAGATGCGCTCTCGTCTTCCGTTGAGCCGAGTTCGTTCGAAAATGGCGCGCCTGGACCGCTCTGGCGAGCCGTGCTACGGCGCA
>CBHXZU010000381.1:0-6301 GCA_966125105.1 uncultured Prosthecobacter sp. | reverse complement strand
ACTGGCAAGAGGAGAGCGTGCTTAGCCCAGCGGCCGGGGGAGTGGCAAGCAGGGCGCCCGGGGGCGGTTTTTCAGTTCGGACTTCAACCGTCCGTTCTCCTGTTTCGTTTCCCCGGGTTGAAGAAGGCCCCGTTCCTGCTTAAGGATCCGCGACTTCGAGCCTTCGACTCCGACCGATTTTCATGTCCGTGCCCGCAACCAGTCCGCTAGATTCCTCAGACGACCTCACGTGCCGTGAACCCGCCGCGCTTGCCACGGGCCGGCATCCCGACACGCTTTTCGGCCGGTATCGCACCGTGCGGGAATTGGGTCGTGGAGGAATGGGCATGGTGATGCTCGCACAGGATACGATCCTCGATGTGCCCGTCGCCCTGAAGCTCGTGCCCGAAGTCGTGCTGCGTGACAGCGAAGGGATCATCGACCTGAAAAAGGAGGTCCTGCGCGGCATGGAGCTTACGCACCCGAACATCGTCCGCGTCTTCAGCTTCGAGCAGGACGCCACGGCCGCGGTGATCGTGATGGAGCACGTGCCCGGTGAAACGCTCGCGCACAAGAAGGCGCAACGGCCGAACCGGTGCTTCGATGTTGAAGAGATCCTGCCGTGGGTGGAGCAGCTTTGCTCGGCGCTGGATTATGCGCACACAGAGGCGCGGATCGCCCATCGCGATCTCAAGCCGAGCAACCTCATGCTCACGTCCGCCGGCCGTTTGAAAGTCGCGGATTTCGGCATCGCCTCGAGTCTGAGCGATACCCTGAGCCGGGTTTCGGTGCGGGCTGACTCATCGGGCACGCCTCCCTACATGAGTCCGCAGCAGGTGAAGGGAGAGCGGCCGACGCACCTCGACGATATCTATTCCTTCGGCGCCACCGTGTATGAACTGCTCACCGGGAAACCGCCGTTCTTTCGCGGAAATGTGCTCGCGCAGGTGATGCATGAGGAGCCGCCCTCCATGACCCAGCGTCGGGCGGAACTTGGGGTGACCGATTGCGCGCTGATCCCGTCGGCATGGGAAAAGACCATCGCCGCCTGCCTTTCCAAGCATCCCGATGCCCGCCCCAATAGCGGCGCTGCGGTCCTCGCAATGTTGAGGGGCTCGCAGAGCCTGGTGCCCGCGCATTCGGTGAGTGTGATTCCGGCACAGGATGCGGCATCCACGCAAGACCTGCGGCTTTTCGCGCCGACCATTCCTCAGGCGCCGGCGGTAGCCGCGCTAACTCCAGTGAAGATCGTGCAACGGCGGGAAATCGATCTCGCGCCGGTGGCGGGACTCATCGGTTCGTTCTTTCGCGGCATCGTCGATTTGATCGGCACGATCCTTCGCCCAATTTTTATCCTGGCGTTAATCATTGCTGCGCTATGGGGCGCGATGTTCCTGAAACACCAGTGGGATGCGTCGCAATCGAAGCGCGACGAGGCCGCAGCCAGGCAGGCCGCCGCCGCTGCCGCTGCGAGCGCTGCTGCTGCGCCTGCCGCCGCGGCTCCGGCCCCGCAAGTCATCTACTTGCCGCCGCCTCCACCAAACGCTCTCGATCGGGGACCGTATCGCGGCGACGGCTCGCGTCCTCCACCACCGCCACGCCACTAGGGTCCGTGACCGTTTCGGCGCGGCGTTGCCCCGTCTTAAGAGACGGAGTTCACGCCGCCGCGGTCGTCACCGCATGAAAACGATGCTCTCCGGCGAACCCCTTGAGCTCGTGCTCTCCTTCGACGGCTTCACAGCGCATCAGCGACCCTAGCTTCGCGCGGGCCGCGCCGCTGCACATGATCGGCACACCCGCCGTTCCGGCGACCTTTTCCATGCGGAAGACGAAGTTCACTTCCGGTCCCATCAAGCACTCTTCCCCGAGGCTTGCCGCGCCGCCAAAGAGCACGTCGCCGAAATGCAGCACGAGCCGAAACTTCACCTCGCTCGCGGCTTGAAGCGCTTCGATTGCTGACAGGGCCGCTGCGACCTGCGCGGCCACGCCCGTTCCATCGCGCCAGAAGGCAAGATAGCCATCGCCGAGATATTTGTTGATCACGCCTCCACGCGACTCGATCGCTTCCCTCGAATCCCGCACCCACTTGCCCACGACGACGGCGAGGTCTTCCGCCGCGAGTACCTGGCTGAGCTGTGTAAATTGCTCGATATCCGCGACGAGCAGCCAGCACCGGTGCTGTTTGATCCTCGGCATCGTCTCGATGGTGTCGTCGCTGAATTCATCCGCCTGCGCGGCTGACTCCTGTCGGAAAGTGAACTGTTCTCCGGCTAGTTCGATCAAGTCCTGGTCGTGCAGCCGCATCGGTTGCATCACTCGGTTCCCGTTCAGGTAGGTTCCATTCGCGCTGCCGAGATCGATGAGCCAGAACTCCCCGCCATCCTGCGCGTGAATCGACGCATGGCGACGCGACGCTTTCCCGCTCGCCAGGACAAGGCTGTTCGTCACGGCACGACCCAGGGTTAGATTCCCCTGCAGAGGAATCACCGTGCCGTCCGCGCGCTCGAGGCGGCGTTCAGGGAGAGGTTCAGTCATGTAAGCGCCCGAAGAAGCCAAGTTCATGCCTTCGACAAAAGTGAAAACGCTCGTGGGCCAGGAAAGGGGTGCCGCCAGCTGATGGACCAAGCCGCGCCCGGCAGGCAGGAATTTTGTACCTGCGCTTCACGATTCTCTGACATTTCCGCCTCCGTCAGCGTGAGCATTGAATCATGAGACGCCTTATCTTGATTCTCGGTCTCTGGGCCGGTTCGCTGCTTCACGGTATTGCAGGATCCAGCGTTACGCCTCAGCAGCAAAGTGAACCCGGTCCCGAAAATGGAGGCCTGCGGCTGCGGTTCGCAGTGACTCCCCGGCAGGAGACCGGATCGTCGGGCTACAATGTTCGCATCGACGTGCTGAACGTTTCGACAAGGGACATCCTGTTGCGCGCTGCGTGGACGCATGATGAGCCCTCGACCGTCTCGGATTATCTCGAAGCAGCTACGAGCATCGAATGCGTGCCTGCGATTGCACCGTGGATTGGGGGAGTGATGCAACGCGAACGGCAACAGCCACAGCCTCAGCAAACCCTCAAGGCGGGCGAGACGTTATGGGTTGGTTGGCAAACGGATCAGCCCCGCTTGAAGAACCGCGTGACGAATCCAAACGACGTTCAGAATCCGAGGTTTCCCTTCCCAGGTCTCTACTCCGTGCACGCGACCCTCAATATCATTACGGATTCAGGAACAGCTGCATTGCGCAGCAACGAGCAACTGGTGCCGGTCGGCGGCAGTCGCGCGATGCCGCGATACACTGTGGGAAATCTCGGGTCCGTCGATGGAGAGCAGAAGACGGCGGTCCTGATGCTGGGTGCCCTGCACCAAATCGCGGTGGGAGACCGATTCGAAATCGGCAGTCCCAAGGGCATGCACTGGGGATTGACGATCACTCGCGTGGATCCGCGCTATTCATTCGGAAACCTGGAGCTGCTCACCAAATCAAAGCATCCGCCGTATTCCAATCCACCGACACTGAACATGACGGCTGAACTCGTGATCCCGAAGTGAAACCACGGGTTGCTTGGCGAGCCACCTGAGTAACTGCTTGCGACGATCGACCGCCGGGGTATTCCGACGGGAATGGCCCGCTTCATCCTATTGCTCGTGATCGTGATGATGGGCGCCAATGCCATGGCAGTTGAAACGATACCCGCGCCCGGCGTGAAGGATTCGATCGCAGAACTCGATTCCGCCCAGCAATTGATCCTCGTGATTGCGGAGTCGTGGTCTCCCGGTCCGGCGCGCTTGCAGGTTTTCGAGCGGCAGAAAAATGGATGGGGGAGAATTGGCGGCGAGATTCGCGCATCGGTCGGCAAGGCGGGGCTGGCGTGGGGACTTGGGTTGCACGGCAGCCATCCCGAAGGCTCGCCGGTGAAACGCGAAGGCGATAAGAAAAGTCCCGCAGGGGTGTTCGCTTTGGACGAGATCTTCGGATCATCGTCCGCGCAGGAGGCCGGGATCAGTCGTTTTCCATACCGGCAGGTGAATGAGTTTGTTGCAGGAGTCGATGACCCGAACTCCCGCTACTACAATCGCATCGTCGATCCTTCCCGCGTGACCAAAGACTGGAGCAGTGCCGAAAGCATGGTTCAGTCGGATGGCACTTATCGTCTCGGCTGCATGGTGCGTCATAACTGGCGTCAGCTTCCTGGATACGGCTCCTGCATTTTTCTCCACATTTGGAAGGGCGAGAATGTCGGGACCTCCGGCTGCACTGCCATGGCCGCCGCCGATCTCGAGCGGGTGCTGCGCTGGCTGGACCAAGGAAAACGCCCCGTGCTCGTCCAGCTTCCCGCCGAGGAATACGAGCGGCGCAAAGCCGCATGGGCCCTGCCGTGAGTATCGCGCCGGTTGTTTCGATTCGCTCGCTCGACTCTACTGGCTCGCGGGAGATGCTCCTGCGGTACCTTACAATACCCAGATCTTTCGCCCATTGGCTCCGGGAATAGGCGTGAAAAAGTCGGTCCTGAACGAAGTCGGCGAGGAACGAGCTGCGGAGTGAAGGACCCCGTAGCATCTCTGGGAACGTCTTAATTTCAGAACTCCAGCGTGAAAACACACTGCGAACGGAAGCGAGCGATCTCTGGGAAGGCGTCTTCCGCGAGTGGCCCGCGGTCCTTCACTTCGGGCTCGTTCCTCGCCACTCCGTTCAGGATGACCCGCTTTAAAGACCTGGGTAATTGGAAGCCGCTGCGCCCTTGGCGTCCTTAGTTTCGTTTGCCGAGCGAATCCCTGCCGCACCCAGGATTTTCTGAATAGCCTCCGCCGTTTCTGCCGACGGCTTGAAGTTCCCGGGACGGTGTCCCTCTGCAATCGCCAGCGGCGTCCAACCGTATTTGTTCTTCTTGTTCCAGACCTCGATCTTCGCCCCATTCGCCGCGAGGAGTTCCACGACCCTCGGCAGGTTTTTGTATGCAGCGCCGTGCATCGCTGTTTCTCCATTGGAATCCACGGCGTTCACGTCGATCCCGAGCTCGAGGCAGAGTCTTGCGGCTTCGAGCACCTCGGGCTCGGTGCCGGCAGTCTCATTGGCGGCGGCGGATCCCACGCCGATCCCGCAGGCCACCATCAATGGAGTGCAACCATCCACATTTCCCATCCGCGGGTTGGCACCGAGCTCCACGAGCAGTCGCATGTACTCTGCGTCTGCCGCAGCTGCGGCCATCATGAAAGGCGTGGCGCCTTCGCGCTTGTAGGAACCTGCGCCCCCTTTCCCGGTTGCGAGCCGCGCGTTCACCTCCGCGCCACGCGACACCAGTTTGCGGATGAACTGAGAACTGTTGAGCATTCCTGATCCGAGAGGCGCCGGGTCGCCGTCGTCCTCGCCCCGTGCAGGCTTGCGCACCCACGTCAGCACGTGCAGCGGGGTGTAGCCAGAGCGCTGGTCGTTGGGATCTGCGCCAGCTTCGAGCAGCGTCATTGCCAAATCGAAGTGTCCATTCTCAACCGCCAGGAGCAGGGCGCTCGTTCCTTTCGCGGGTCCTTTGCGTGGAATGCTGCGAGGCTCCATTGCCGCATTCACGTCTGCGCCGGCTTTCAGCAGCACGCGGATCACGTCGGCGCGTCCGTCTCGAGCAGCAAAGAACCACGGCGTGAATCCTGAATCCAACGGTGTTCGGAAGTCGGCCCCGGCTTTCAGCAGCAACTCCACGACTTCTGCGTGTCCGTCCGCCGCCGCCCACATCAGGGCGGTTTGGCCATGCCGCTCCTTCGCGTCGACTTTGGCTCCCTTGGCGAGAAGTGCCTTCACCGCACCGGGTTTCCCGGTGCGCGCCGCGGTCATCAACGCCGTTTCCCCGCCGCGAAGCGTGGTGTTGGGATCCGCGCCCCGATCGAGGAGCAGTTCGACGATCTGCGTGCTGCCGTTCTGGCAAGCGAGCGAGAGGGGCGTTACTCCATACTGATTCGCCGCAGCGATATTCGCGTTCGAGCCGATCAGCAGTTTCGCTGCTTCGAAATTGTCCCGCAGCGCCGCCCAATGCAACGCCGTCATCCCATCGGCTTGCGGCGCGTTAACATCCGCGTGTTCTTTGAGCAGTCGCTCAATTCCCGAGCGATCGGATTTCTCCGCGGCGTCGGCGACTTGTGATTCCGCTGCCGAGAGATCCCCGAGCAGAATTGCGCATGCGGCAATGCCCGATAGAGCGAATCGCCAAGTCCAGCCGCCGCTCCGTCTACGCCGTTGGTTCCCCGATCGCATCGATCAAATCGAAAGCGGCTCGAACAACTCGTCGATCCGGCCCGTGCTGTCCGCGAAGGAATCGAGATTCACGCCGACCTTATCC
>CBHXZU010000380.1:0-6312 GCA_966125105.1 uncultured Prosthecobacter sp. | reverse complement strand
TACTCTTCATGGCCAAAGGGCAAACCGTACTGATTGTTGACGCTGAAACCGATTTCCTCGAGTGGGCCGTCAAGCAACTGGCAGCTGCCGAGCTCCGTGTGCTTTCAGCGACACAAGCAGACGTAGCATTTAACATCTTCTGCCGCGAGAAACCGGAACTGGTCCTCGTGGATACCCATCTCCAACCTTTCAATGGGATGGAGTTGCTTTCGCGAATCCGGGCGCGCGATTCCAATGCGTTCGTGCTCCTGCTCAGCCAGTTCGGCACGACGCAGGCCGTGATTGAAGCGATGAAGCTCGGCGCCTTCGACTTCGTCCGGAAGGAGAGTCTCGCGTTCAATTTCCGCGTGGTCGTCGACACCGCGCTGAAAGAGCAGGCGCCCGCCCCCCCGGCGCGGGCGCCTCGTCCGCAGCTCACGGTAGAACAGCACCAGGATAGCATCGTGGGTCAAAGCGAGCCGATGCAGCAGGTGTTCAAGCTGGTCGGACGCGTGGCAGCTTCAGATGCGCCGGTGATGATCACCGGGGAGAGCGGCACGGGCAAGGAACTCGTCGCTCGGGCAGTGCACCACCACTCGCAGCGCGCTTCCCGCAGCTTCGTGGCGATCAATTGCGCGGCAATTCCCGAGCAGTTGCTCGAGAGCGAACTTTTCGGCCACGAGAAGGGCGCGTTTACGGGCGCAGTCGGGCATCGCATTGGACGATTTGAACAGTGCGACGGAGGGACGCTCTTCCTCGATGAGATCGGCGACATGCCGATGTCGCTCCAGGGAAAGATTCTTCGTGTGCTGCAGGACGGCGAGTTCTCGCGCGTCGGTGGAAATGCAACGATCCAATCGGACGTGCGGATCATCGCGGCCACCAACAAGCAACTCGAGGCCGAGGTCTCGGCGAAGACGTTCCGCGAAGACTTGTTTTATCGCCTGAATGTCGTGCGTATCCAGCTGCCGCCGCTGCGCCAGCGCGTGGAAGATATCCGCCTCCTTGCGGAGTATTTCGTCCAAAAGGTCGCCGCGGAGAAGCGCCTGCCGAAGCTGAAGCTGAGCGAGGAAGCAGTGCGCGTGCTCGAGGCGCATCATTGGCCAGGCAATGTGCGCGAACTCGAGAACACGATTCAGCGCGCATGCGTGCTCGCAACGAGCGACATCCTGCTTCCGAAAGATATTCCGCTCGGCGTCGCGAGTTCGGAAGGACCGAAGAGCGAAGGCAGCGTTACGACCAAAGAGGAAGCAATTGAGGTTCTGCTGCGCGCCGCGCAAGCGGATGCGAGCATCGAGTTGCTCCCGTGGCTCGAGCGCGAGTTCACCGTGCATGCCATGCGCGAAACCGGCGGCAACCAGGTGCGCGCGGCGAAGTTGCTGGGCATCACCCGCGCGACTTTGCGCAAGCGACTGGATCGCTTCGGCATCACGCGTGAACTGATCATCCAGTAGCCATGCTGGGCTGGCTTTGGAACGGCCAGGACTTTGTCGCTGCGACGTCGGTTCCCCTCTCGGATCGAGGATTCCGCTACGGCATGGCGCTGTTCGAGAGCCTCGCGGTGCAGGACGGCGTCGTGGAGTTTTGGGGCGAGCATCGGCGCAGGCTGATCACTGCCTGCATCGAGCGAGACTTTCCTGTGGAAGAAGCGGCGCTTGATCGGGCAAAGGACGTTTTGGCGGGTGCCGGGGTGAACGGCTTCGCGCGCGTTTACGTGACTGCCGGGGATGGTGGACCGGCAGCGCCATTTGCGCCGCGGGTATTCGCAATGATCGAAGGGCGGGAGAGGGAAGCAGGGGAGAGCTGGGATCTTTGCTTCGGCGAAGAACCATGGGCGCCGGTCTTCGCCGGACTCAAGACGGCCAATTATTGGCGAAACTGCGACGCGCTCGCGCAGGCAAAGGCAAAGCGGTTCGATGAAGCAATGCTATTCAACGATCACGCGGAGTTGGTGTCCGTCTGCTGCGGCAATGTCTTTCTTGTCCACGACGACAAGTTCTCCACCCCCAGTCGCGGGAGTGGTTGCCGGCTGGGCGTCGCGCGCGAGTGGGTATGCAAACGTCGCAAAGTGGAGGAGCGCCGCTTGCGCCGGGAAGATGTGCTGACCGCGGACGAGGTCTTCATCACAAATTCCTGGCTCGGCGTGATGCCGATCTCGACGATTGAAGGTCGACCGCTCGGCCCGCGCCGTGCCGGCCCAAAGTTGGCGGCCGAATGGGAGCGCGGACCGCGTCGCGAGTAAGTTGCGGGCCCCCACATTAACTTCGCAATTTGTTGAAATAATTCGGCCGCTGCTTGCGTAACCCAGTCTGTCGGCTACGCAAATTGCGTTTCACCCTCGTCTCCAAACCACGCTCGGACCTATGCGAAAACCCCTGATCCACCTCACCACCCTCTGCTTGGGAATGCTCTCCTCGCTCGCGATGGCGGCCGATTCGGAAACGGACCTGCTTGGTGGCGTGGAGAAGGACCTGACGACTCTTCGAGAGAACATTGCGAAGAAGCGCGAAGCTGTCGCAAAGGCGGTGAATGACGCTTCCAAAGCCGAAAAGCTCAAACCATCGACGGCTGCGTATTACATGGACGCTCTCGAGAAGTTTACTACGCCCGGTGGATTCTTTCCCGAAGCGGAACGCCTCTATTATCCGCCTCGTTTCGACACGAGCGAGGAGATGGAACCCATCAATCTCGCGTGGGTGGCCCTGAAGGAGGAAATGCAGCGTGTCTACACGCGCACTTCCGAGATTAATTCGCGCTATGCAAACGCGGTATCCGAGGAACTGCAGAGGGTCGCGCGGACGGCGCAGAAACCCGAGGAACTGGCGAAGCTAGACCAGCTCCTATCCGCCTGGGAGAAAGTGCCGGAGTCATCACCAATCCGCGTCGGCGGAGCGAATCGCACTCGGGATTCGCTACAACGCCTCGCTTCGATTACGCGATCAGTGCTGGAGGGTCTGCAACGGAATGATGGGATCGCAATTGCGACCGCGTTTGGGCGCGTCAATCAGTCCACCGCCAGTGGAATGGAGTTGCGAAGCTCGTCTCTGCCGCTGCGCGTCGATACTTTCATCGAAGATTTCCGGGTGCGTGTGACTGCGCCGATTGCACAGAGCGCGACGGAAGCACAGCGCGAGATCGAGAAGGGGATTATTGAGGGAAAACCTGGGGCTGAGGTCGAAAAGGCGCTCGCCTCATTTCAATCGAGCACCACGATATTGGACCGCATTCGAAATGCGTCGCGCAGTGCTTACACTACATTCCCCGAGCGCAATCAACTGGTCGAAGCCTACCGCGGCACGCTCACGATCATGGAGTCTTTAAAGGCCGAGACCGCCGACGATTCCTACCAGAGTGTCCCGGCGTTTGGCAGCGACCCCAATTATCCGATTGGGCCAGAGTTCCGCGCCTTTGTGTCGAAGCTCACGTCCAGGATGGCCGATCACCGGCGAAAGGCGAGCGCGATGGCCTCCGCGAAACAGAATGCCGAAGAACGGGAACGGCAGGTAGCGCTTGAGAAAGCCCGCCAGGCAGCCGCGGAGACCGCAATCAAGGATTGGCGCGGTAAACTCGCGGGCGTCCGCTCGGCGCAAGAGGCGCTGTCGTTGGCCGATGAAGTTCCTGCTGACCCAAATCGGGAAGACCGGATCGGATGGACGGCGCTCGCGATGGAACTGCGGTCCATTGCCCGCTGGTGGTTGGATGCCAGCCTGCAATCGGTAGCGGCCCAGGATACCAATGTCTCCGATGGCTACGGCCGGACTCATCCCTTCATTGCGGAAACCCGGACGCTGCGCGAGCGCGCCATGAAAGACGCGGTCGCGAAACGTTTGAAACTGCCCCAACTCACTCACGCGCCGCTCAATGATCTCGGCGTCCGCGAGGCCTTGGAGAAGCTCACCGATGAAGCGGTCGCTCGCGGAGATTGGAGGCAAGTTCACGACATCGTGGGAGTGCTCGCATTGCGCGACTCAACGATGTCGGAGCGTTTGGCCGCTCTGCGGAGCTTCCTCACAGCTCAAAACCTGGAAACGGCTGGCCAATATCAGGCCGCCGCAACCGCATACCTCCAGGTGATTCGAACCATTGGGGACTCCCTGCCCACCAAGGAAGCGGCCGAGCGACTAAAGAAGATCCAAGTGGAACACCCTGAAGTTCCAAAAGCCGAGCAGATCCCCTTCGGTGAGCCACCGCGGATTCTAGTGAATCCCGTTCCAACTCCTGCTCCGGGCCAATGAGCTCAGTTGCGCGGTGATCGCCGCGCCAAGAGCGCTGTCCAAACATGTTGAGGCGCCGCCGCAAGCACGCTTGCGCCGGCCTCGGCGGAGTATCGCTTCATTCCGCCTGGCCGCGATGTGCTCACGCCTTTCATTTTAAAGTCTCTAGGCGCTTTTGCGGACGGTCGCGTTGTAGCGATGTCGCAAGGTGCCGTCCGCATTCATTACTACGATGTCGCAATGCGGATAGAGATCCTGCGCGTAATTGATCGCATGGATTTCGTTGTCGAACCAGAAGTCCGCTCCTTCGCCCTTTAGGGCATAACCGACACCGCCGGCAAAGGGAACGATCGTCATCGTTGGCTGCGCTACGACGGGTTGCGGGACGGCCGCTGGAATTGCGACCGGTCGCAGTGCAGGCGTATTCCGTTGCCTGCTGAGTCGCACGGCTTCTTTCGCTTTCTCCAGTTCTTGTTGAGCCTCAATGAATTCGAGATTCAGCTTCTGAGTCTGCTTCTTGAAGTGATGAATCCGTTCATTGATGACGGCGCGAGGATCGGGTGGCACTTCGGGCATGGCGCGTTCTCCTCTCAGTAGCACGTTGGATGTCCAATTTCATGTAGTTCGGGGCGAAACCTTCCGCCACTGTACAATTCGCGGACATCGGTGAAATCACCGCGTCCACCTTCGTCAGAGCCTTTTTAAGGCGATTGCTTGGACTGGCTTTAATAATGCGCACACTTTGTGCATTGAGTTAGAGGAATTTAGCCCGCAGGCGAGGAAATCTCCGACCTTGCTCCGCCGCCCGAGATTGCGTGAAGGGCGTCAGTGAGCGCGGTTCTACAAATCTCAAAGCCCTACGCAAGGATTTGAGGCTTGTTGGATGAGGCAGACGCAAATGGGCGAAGAGATTCTCAGTTCGGGCTTGGCGAATTCGGCCTGTTGGCTAAAGGCAGACCCCGATGCTCCGACAAATCGCACGCATTTCCGCCATCGCCATCATGGCATTGCTGGGCGCGTGCGACAATAATCCGAACCCGGCTCCGCTGCACAAGACGCGGCCGGATGGATCGCCGTGGGTGGTTTTCAATTGGGCGCTTACGTCGGATCCCGATTCTCTCGACCCACAGCACGCTTATGACCAGATGAGCCGGCGTGTGATGGAGCCGGTTTACGATACGCTCCTGGAATACCATCCGCTCAAGACGCATCCGTATGAGGTGGTTCCGTGCATGCTCGCGGAGATGCCCGTGAAGGAAGAGGCGCCGAATGGCGGGGTGAATTACCTTTGCAAGCTGAAGCCGGGCATCTTGTTCCACGATGATCAGTGCTTTCCCGGTGGAAAGGGCCGGGAAGTCGTGGCCGAGGACGTCCATTTCGTTTTCCAGCGCATTTGCGATCCGAAGGTCGAGTCGCCGTTCTTTGGACCGATCGCGGACGCCGTGATCGGAATGGCTGAGGCGCAGAAAGCTGCGAACGACAACAAGGAGGTTTTCGACTACGACCGCAATCGAGTGAGCGGGATCGAGGTTGTCGACAAGTATACGTTTCGCATCCACCTGCGCCGGCCGTATCCGCAGTTGAAATACTGGATGGCCTTCCAATGCCTTTCACCGGTCGCTCGCGAGGCGGTGGAATATTACGATGGGAAAGAGCACGACGGAAAGCAGCGGGGCGATTTCAAGAGGTTCACCACCGTAGGGACCGGGCCCTTCCGAATCGTCGAGTATGTCCCGCGACAAAGGGTCCGTCTCGAGCGCAATCCGAACTACAAGACAACCACCTTCCCGATGGATGGCGAACCGCCGCCGGAGAAAGTGGAGTTCGTTAATCAGCTGCGAGGAAAGGCGCTGCCATTCATCGATGAGATCAACTTCCACATCATTGTGGAAACGCTGCCGATGTTCATCCTCACAAGGCAGGGATACCTCGATCGCATGGCGGCGAACAAAGATGCGTTTGCCAGCCTCCTTACGCCCGAGCGCTCGCTCGCGCCGCGCTACCGCGAACGGGGGATGTTTCTGGAACTCGATGCGGAGCCGAGCACCTTTTGGATCGCGTTTAATTTCGACGACCCGATCATCGGGAAGAATCGCAAGCTGCGCCAGGCGGGGATCGA
>CBHXZU010000379.1:0-6313 GCA_966125105.1 uncultured Prosthecobacter sp. | reverse complement strand
TGGTGGATTCCGGCAGCAGCCGCGGCAGCAGTTGCCGCTGTCTTATCGTGGTTTCTGTTTGGCATGCCGCGGGAGCCGCAACGCGCTCATCTCGCCATGTTGAGCCGCGAAGCAGGCGCCGTGTGGGCGGAAGCGGCGCCGCAGCCGGAGCAGCCGTTCCAATCGAGATGGCTGAAGCTTCGCTCCGGCGCTGCAGAATTCGTGTTTTCCCGGGGCGCGCGAGTCATCATGGAAGGCCCGGCGGAGTTCCGCGTCGATTCAGATAATTCCGGATTCCTGAAGAGCGGGAAGCTGCACGCCTCTGTCCCGTCATCCGCCCACGGGTTTGCCGTAAACGGAGAAAAGTTTCACGCGATAGACAAAGGCACGGAGTTTGCCTGTTTGGTTCCCGAGAACGGAGCGCCGGAGGTGCACGTTTTCATTGGAGCGGTCAGCGTCGGGAACTCCGGGGCAGCAACCCGCGACCTATCCGCTGCGCAGGCCGCCCGCGTGAATGAAGCAGGCATCCAGGATATCCCGGCGCGGCCTGGAACATTTATTCGCGGCGCCGATTTTGAGCGCCTCGTTACACCAAGCATCGCCGGCGCCGCTGCGACACGGTCGAAAAATCGAGCCGGCCTCAGCGGACATCCCGCGGCATTGGTGCATTTCGATTTTGAGGAAGGACTCCCGCTGCAAAACCTCGCGCGCGCCGACTACGTTCCGAATGTGATGAGCTGCGAGATCGCAGAGGGACGCGAACCGGGAACCCGCGCGCTGGCCTTCCAGAGCCCGGAAAGCCGCGTGCGCATGACCGTGCCGGGCGAGTACAATTCGCTCACGTTGCTTGCCTGGGTCCGCTGGGATGCGCTTCGGCCCTCGCAGCACTCCTTGCTGATGGGAGATTCGGAACAACCGGGGGACGTGCACTGGTATCTCGCGCCAGAGGGCAGCCTTTGTTTCGCGGTCATTGGCCCCGACCGAAAATGGCGGCGCATGGAATCGTCCAGGGTCATTCGCCCGCAAAATCCCGGCTCGTGGCATTTCCTTGCGGTGACGATCGAGTGGGCAGCCGTGACCCTTTATGTCGATGGCAAGCCGGTGGGATCAGAGTCATTCGCTGGCGCAGGGCCGCTAAAGCTCGGCACCTTCGAGATCGGAAATTGGGGCTGGCGCCCAGGCATGCCTCTGAGTGCATCCGCCCAACACGCCACGTCTCCATCATTCTACCAGCGAGCATTCGAGGGCCGCATGGACGAGTTTGCGATCCTCTCCACTGCGCTCTCCGCCGAGGAGATCACCCGCCTGCACGAAAACCGACGCCCCGCGCCTGCGCGATGAAAGTGTCGCCCGCGCGCAAATAAACGCAAGGCGATCGCCCTACAGATCGCCGACGACAACAGCCTGAGCTCACCACCGCACCGCCGTCGTTCCATCACAACGAGCGGCTTCACTGCGGGCGTGACTTCCCAACGACAACCACATCCCACCCGAAACGGACCCTTCACCCTATGAAACAAATAAACTCGATCCTAACTGCAGCATCCTTGCTCCTGCTGGCGCTCGGGCTACCCCAGGCGCCCGCGTACCCGCATCCTTGCATACCGACCACGCTCGAAGAACTGGCGACGATCAAAGCCAGCCTGAATCAGGAACCTTGGAAACAAGGCTACGCCGTGCTCGCGGGCGACGGACACTCCAAGCTCACCTACACCATGCAAGGCCCGTTCGCGAATGTCAGTCGAGCGGGAGCTTACGACCAATACCTTGGCGCATGGCGGAACGACATGGTTGCCGTCTACAATCTCGCCCGCATGTCGTACTTCACCGGCAACGGCGACTATGCGCAGAAGGCGCGCGACATCCTCATCGCGTGGGCGACCACGCATACCAGCTTCACCGGCAATGAATCCGGCCTCGACCTAGGCGACTACGCCGTCTGTTACGCCGGCGGTGCCAGTATCCTGCGCGGCACCTGGTCCGGGTGGACGGCCGCCGACACGACCACGGTTCAGAACTACTTCACGAACGTACTCTGGCCGGCTTCTCTTGCCTCGGGAAACGTGGTTGGTCCCGCCAATAAAGGCGCCCTCTACATGGCTTCTGGAATCGGTATCGCCGCATTCTGCGACGACACCGCCAAGTTCAACCAGATCGTCAACCTATTCCGCACCGATCACGCCGGCGGCCTGCCGAACACCCTGCCGATTGGCGAAATCGGTGAGACCGGTCGCGACTTGGGCCACGGCCACGGCACCCTCACCGGCCTGACCTTCGTTGCCGAAGTCGCCTGGAAACAGGGCATCGACCTCTACTCGGAGTTGGATAACCGCCTGCTGGCCTGCGGCGAATACTATGCCCGCAACACCTTTACCACTGACAATCCGTTCGTTCCCTTCGGCACGATCGATTACCACTACTTCGCCAACAACGCCTATTATTACACCGCCAATCGCGGCGCCTTTTACCTCCTTCAGAACGCCTACAAGAACCGCAAGAACCTGCCCACTCCGTGGATCGACCGGAAATTGGAGGACCAGAATGTCGACGGCAACAACTTCATGTATGCCAAGACCGCTGATTTTACCACCGCCACCGTAGCGCCCGCTACTTTCCCGGCCGTTTCAGTGGCGTCGAGCGGCTTGACCCTGACCACTCTCGGCACCCAGACCGCGGGCCGCAGCGCCTCGTACGCGAATGGCGTGTGGACGGTGACCGGCCTCGGAAACGGAGTCTGGAACGATACGACTGACGACTGCCAGTTCGTTTATCAAACGATGACGGGCGATTGCGCCATCGTCGCCAAGGTGAATTCGTGCACCTACTCGGGCTCTAACAATGGCAAGGCGGGGTTGATGATCCGCGACACTCTCACCGGCGCCTTTTCGAAGCGCGCCTGGGTGGGGATTGTGCCCGCAGCCAACACGCTGTGCGAAGCCCACATGCGCGGCTGGACCGAAAATTGGGGAGGAACAGGACGGGACGATCGTTCGCAAACCCTTCCTCCCGGCATGCCTTACTGGCTCAAGATCGAGCGCAGGGGCGGCCTGATCACGACCTTCGCTTCCCAGGATGGCACCAGTTGGGCCGCCGTGCTCAGCTCGTATTACGGCACCCTCCCGTCCACGCTCAATATCGGGCTATTCGTTTGCAGTGGAAACACGACGGCCAACACCGCCACCTTCACCAACGTGGCCTTCACCGGCGGGACAGGCGGCCTTGTGACAACTCCGGCAGCGCCGGCCGCCATGTTTGCCGTTGGTTCCAGCAAGGCCATCACCGTCCGCTGGCTGCCTTCGTTTGGCGCCACGGCTTACGACCTGCTCCGCTCCACCACCTCCGGCAGCGGCTATACAGTCATCGCCAGCAATCTCACCGCCACTAAGACCAGCTATGTGGACACGACGGCGGTCGCCGGCACGACGTATTACTATGTGGCTCAAGCGAAAAACTCTGCCGGCATCAGCGGAAACTCTCCGCAGTTCGGCGCCTCTCTGCTGCCTGCGCCGCTCGTGAATCTCGCCTTCAGCGGCACCTCGACGGCCAGCTTCAACCAGGACTCCGCGCTTGAAGGCTCCGCTAAGGCCTTTGATCGGGACCCAGGCTCCAAGTGGTATGGATATAACGCTCCTACCGGCTGGATTCAGTACGACTTCGGCGCGGGCAATGCGCAGATCATCAAGCGATACACCATCAACTGCGCTGATGTGGCCACGCGCGACCCGAAAAGCTGGAACTTCCTGGGTTCGCAAGATGGCTCCACTTGGACCACCCTCGACTCGCAGAGCAACCAATCCTTCACCATTCGGATGGGGATGAACACCTACAACATCGGCAACACTACCGCCTACCGATACTACCAGCTCCAGGTCACAGCCAACAACGGGGCGACTGGTGTTGCGGTCGGTGAACTCGGCCTGTGGGGTGACAGTGGGCAAACCATTCCTGACGGCACTTACCGTCTGGTCAGCCGCAAGAGCAACAAGGTCATCGACCTGGTCAGCGGCGGCACCGCAGATGGCACGGATGCCGTGCAGTGGGGCTGGAATGGCGGCAACAGCCAGGAGTGGAACCTGACCCACTTGGGAAACGGCCAGTATCGGGCCGTGGGTGTTGCCAGCGGTAAGTTGCTCGAAGTCACGGGCGCTTCCCTCAACAATGGCGCAGTCGTCCAGATCTGGCCTTCAAACAATAACAACTGCCAGAAGTGGAATGTCATGCCGGCGGGCGACGGCTTCTTCAAGCTCCTGAACGTGAACAGCGGCAAGGCGGTTGACGTCAGCAGCGGCAGCACCGCCGACGGCGCCACGATCATCCAGTGGCCCTACAACGGAGGGGACAATCAGCAGTGGCAGTTCTCCATTGCTCCATAACCCGAGGCTTCGCCGCCCCGCGCTCCTTCGACCGGAGCGCGGGGCTTTCCTTCCCGAATATGTCTTCAAAGATTCGTCCTATCCACGGCGCTATCGCCGGGTTCGTGTTCGCCTGTGGGCTCGGCATCATTGTGCGCTACGTCGCCGCTCCCCTTCCGCCGGAGTCGGCGGCCTCGCGCTCCCTGGCTTGGATTTCGGCCGATGCATCCGCGGGCGTCAGCGAAACCGGCGCGCCGCTCCCGTCTGAGGCGCCATACCTGGCCGACACGGCGATCCGGAACGGCTCGCCAGGATCGCGCGTTGGCGATCCTGCCGATCGCGGGATCCTCCTCGCGCGCCAGTGTCTTGCCCTCGCGGAACGTGATCCGCTGGCCGCGATGGAAATGGCTGCCGCCAACCAACTCCATGAAGTCGATCGCGGCCTGGCGGCCAGCCTGATCGCGCAGTGGGCGAAGCAGGACTTCTCCCGCGCCTACGAGTGGATCAAGACGCAGGAGCCCAGCGACTGGCGCGACGACATGCTCGCCCGCCTCGTCTTTGTGCGAGCGAAAGCGGATCCTGTTGCCGCCGCGGACCTCGTCGCCACCGATATGTCCGCCGGCCGCGCCCGCGAGGAGGCGGTAATTTCTGTTATTCATCAATGGGCGCTCCGCGACGCGCGCGGTGCCGGGCTCTGGGCTCAGGCCTTGCCCGACGAAACTCTTCGTGAGCGCGCTTCCGCTGAAATCGCTGGCATCACGGCAGCATCTTCAGCCGCGGGTCCGGTCCGCTGAACCCTTTCCTGGCACGCGCCAGCCGAAATATTCCCTGCGGAAAGCAACTCGGATCGACATCGCTTTCTTGATCCCTGCCGCCACCGCCGCAAAAAAACACTGAGAGTCTCCCCGGGCAGATTCATGACAAGGATTAATTCGATTCAACCCATGGGAGCAGCCCTGCTCCTGCTGACATCGGGACTGCGGCATGCGCATGCATTCGACCACCCCGGAGCTCCGCTCACGCTTTCGGATCTTCAGGCCGTGAAGGCAAACGTGGAGAAAAACAAGGAGCCTTGGAAATCCGGCTTTGCCTCACTGGCGGGAGACGGCCGATCCAAGCTCACTTACAAAATGCAGGGGCCGTTCGCGAGCGTGAGCCGTGCCCCGCACAAGAACCGCAACCAGTGGATGAGCGACATGAGCGCGGTGTGGAATCTCGCGCGCATGTGGTATTTCACCGGCAACACGGCGTACGCGCAGAAATCGCGCGACATCCTGCTCGCGTGGGCAAACACGCAAACGGAGTTCGTAGGCCGCGAATGCATGCTCGATCTCGGCGACTTCGCCTACAAGTTCGTGGGTGGCGCGGAAATCCTGCGCGGCACATGGCCGGGATGGACGGAGGCCGACACGACCGCAGTGAAGAAGTATTTCGCCAAGGTCCTTCTGCCGGCCAGCAACCCGTATGGGGAAAGCCAGTTTGGCGCTGCGAACAAAGGCGCGCTCGCCCTGGTGGCGATGGGGTTGATGGCGATATTCAACGACGATACCGCTAGACTCAACCAAGTCGTCTACCAGGTCCGCTCGCTCGCGCATGTTGGTTTGCGCAGTTCGAACGAGATTGGCCTGCTCGGCGATTCTCTTCGCGACCAGGGCCACGCCCATGGGCAGCTTTTCTCGCTAGCCATGCTCGCCGAAGCGCTTTGGAAGCAAGGCATCGACATCTACTCAGACTATGACAACCGCCTGCTTGCAGCGGGCGAGTACTTCGCTCGGGTGAACGATCTCGTCCCCACGCCGTTTCTGCCCTTCGGCACCACCGATGCGTATTATATCGCTGATCGGACCAATCGGGGTTGGG
This sequence comes from uncultured Prosthecobacter sp., assembly GCA_966125105.1. Lineage (GTDB taxonomy): Bacteria > Verrucomicrobiota > Verrucomicrobiia > Chthoniobacterales > Chthoniobacteraceae > SXWH01. Next base: position 122 of record CBHXZU010000379.1, on the reverse strand, counting down.
GCGGGGGAAACGTGGCGCTCAGCATCCTTCACGGTGCCTATGCGGTTCGCAAGCGGATGCCGGCTCCTTATATCGCTCTGAGGCTCCCGGAAATGCCGGTGAATGGTGACAGCTTCATGTTC
>CBHXZU010000378.1:0-6318 GCA_966125105.1 uncultured Prosthecobacter sp. | reverse complement strand
TTCTTCATGCCCGGCCTGCAGCGCTCGCTCGCGCTGTCGCTCGTGGTTTTCGAGAAAGCCTGCGACATGCTCTCGTTGCTTTTCTGGTGCGTGTTTGGGCTGGCGTGGGTGCGTGTGGATGGCGGGAAAGCGCTGCAGGCGTTTGATCCGAATACGTGGTTCGCGCAGCTGCACATGGCGAATCCACTGCCGTCGTGGATTTGCCGGGATCTCGTTTACTGGGCTTGTTTTCTGTTCGTGGGCGGAAGCCTGGCGCTGGGAGTTCTGCTGCTGGGCTCACAACGGTTCGCGGGAGTCTTCTTTGGCGCGGGACAACGATTCGCGCCGGGAAAGATGAAGGCGAAGTTTGCGAAACTCCAGGGCTCGTGGAATGCGATGCACGAGTATTTCTGGGGAAGCAAAGCGCGGTTGATTCAAGTGACGGCGATGAGCGTGTTCATCTGGTTACTGCACCTGCTGCAGATTTGGTTCTTCATTTTCGCGCTGCGCGCCGCCTGCCCGTTCCTTGCGAACCTTGCCCTTTCGCCTCTTGCAATCCTCGCCGGCCTGGCACCGCTCACGTTCGCCGGCGTTGGCACGCGCGACTTCGCGCTCGTGCTGCTCTACGCGGCCTACTTTGACGCTCCAACTGCTGCCGCGCTCGGCGTTCTCTGCACTGCGCGCTACGTGCTCCCTGCGATTGGCGGCGTGCCGTTCTTCCAGCGTTACCTGCGGGCCATTCGCGCGCCGAAGCCGCTCGCCGAAGGCGCAAACATTGTGGTTTAGCTTTCCAAAGCTGGGTGAAGAACGCGTCGATCACGGAGACTGCTCAAAGGTTAGATAAGGAAATCTGCGAAGAGGGAAGCCGTGGGAGAAAAATGGCGCGAGGAAAAGCCGGTCATCCTGATGGAGCTTCAAGCGACGAAGGACCCCGAGCCACTCGCGAAAGAATCATCGCCGAGAGGAGACTTTCAGTGCCGCTCGCGCGGCAGAGCGCTTGGAAACGCGCCCCTCCTTGACGTTATCGTGCGGTCAACCATTTCTCGGTCGCGACGTTTTACACAGCTCTGGCGAGCCGTGCTACGGCGCAAGCGTGCTTGCCGCGTCAAAGGTCGTTCGCGTCGGCACCCTGCAAATAAGCGGCAAACGCCTACCTGCGGCCCGGAATCGAAATCGGGATCATCCCCGGCTGGATCTTTGCCACGGCGGGCGTCTCGGTCTTCTTGCTCTCTTCAAGCTGCGCAATCAGCGCATCCATGCTCTCCCGCTCCGCCTCAGTGATTCCAATCAAACCCTTGCCGGACGTGGCGTCGGACACCCATTTGCGGATGCAGACCGGCGCCGCTTTGCGAGCGCTCGTACGCTCGTCCTTATAGTCCACGAAGAGCCGCAGGAATAACCGCTCATCCGGCTTGCGGTCTGACATGAACGCCAGGCTGAACGGAATGCCGATGGGACGACTTGGTGCGACGACTTCCGTCACCGTTCCCTCGATGCGTCCCAATTGATCCGGGAGCACGTATTCGAGGCGGAAGTTGAAATCAGACGCCGCCGCTTTGCCGCTGTTCACGAAGACGAAATAGGCCCGCGGCACTTCGTCTTCGCGCACGATCTTGGCCTCCTTCAGCACCATCTCCGCTTCCGGGCCGGCGGCCTCGTCCTCCAGTTGAGCGATGCGCTTCTCCTGCTCCGCGAGCAGGGTCGCGACGCGCTTTTCCGCGTCCGCCCGAAACTCCGCTGCTCGTTTCTCCTCGTCCGCTCGATACGCCGCGAACTTCTTTTCGTGTTCGGCCTGCACGGCAGCGAGTCGCTTCTCGTATTCTTCGAGGATTGCAGCGACGTCGGCGTCTCCGGTCGCAACGGGCGCGGCTTTTACTTCGCTCGCAGGAACCGACGCGCCTTGTTCGGCCAATTGAGCGCGCAAAGCGGCGATCCGTTCTTCGTGTTCCGCGTGGATCGCATCCACCCGCTTTTCTTCCTCAGCGCGGGCCCGCCCGACAGCCTCCTCGTGTTCCTCACGCAGCGCCGTGAGCTGCTGCTCGTGCTCGTGACGCAGCATCTCCAGGCGCATTTCGCTGTCGCCGTCGTCGGATGAACTCCGCGATGACGACTCATTTCCCCACAGTGCGGAGCCGCGCTCTTCCCGCTCCGCCTTGAGCGTTTCGATCTGTTCTTCGAAATCCGCGCGGAGCAATTCCATCCGCTTCTCCTTCTCGCGGAGGTCCGCCGAGCGTTCCTCCAGTTCCGAGCGCAGAGCAGCGAGTTCTGCTTCCTTTTGTTCTCCGAGGGAGGTGAGGCGTTTCTCGTATTCTCCGCGGATGGCCTCCATCCGCTGACTGGCAGCAGCTTCTATTTCCGACTCGCGCGGCGCCGGAGTCTCAACCTGATTGGCGCCTTCGGCGACCGGGTTTGGAGACGGGTCGGAGACCCGTGCCCCTTTGTCGCTCTTCTGCGCTTCAGCCAACTTTTGCTCAAACTCGGAGCGGAGCGTGGCCAACTGTTGCGCGTGCTCCGCCCGGAGCGCATTCACGCGCGCCTCCTCGCTCTCGCGAAGAGCGGCTGCCCTCGTGTGTTCTTCTTCGCGCGCGGCGGCGATGCGCTTTTGCTCCTCAGCCTGGTTGGCGGCAATGCGCTCCTCGTGTTCTTTGCGCAATGCTGCGAGCTGCGTTTCGTGCTCGGCACGCAGGGCGGCGATGCGCTGTTCTTCAGCGGCGCCTGCAGCAGAATCCGGCTGGCGAAGTTCCTCGCGAAGGGCGGCCAGCTTTTGCGCTTCTTCCGTGCGAACGGCCTGGAGATGTTTTTCCCGCTCGGCGGAAATCGCGGCGATTCGCTGTTCGTGCTGCTCGTTGACCGCGGCCACTCGCTTTTCTTCCTGCTCGCGCAAGGTCGCGATGCGCTTCTCCTCTTCCCCTTTCAGCGCGGCGATCCGCTCGTCGTGTTCTTTGCGCAGCGCGGCCAATTGCGCCTCATGTTCGGCGCGGGAGGAGTTCAAGCGTTCGTCTGCGCCGGGGCCGGGAATCGGTATCGGTTTGCTTAGCTCCGCCCGCAACGCGGTGAGCTTTGTCTCTTCGCCCGAACGCATCTCGGCAAGGCGCTTTTCCTGTTCGGCGGTGAGACCGGCGATCCGCTGCTCGTACTGTTGACGCAGGGCGGTCGTGTGGTTCTCCCCATACCCGAGCGCGGTGGAAACTTTGTTATCACGCTCCGCCACACCCGCGAGGAGTCTTTCCCTTTCCGCGGCTTGCGCGGCGGAAAGCTGCTTCTCGCGCTCGGTGAGCGTTGCGAGTTGCTTCTCTTTCTCGGCGAGTTGCGCAGTGAGGCGCTTGTCTTCGCCGGCTGCCGGCGCGGGCATCGAAGCCTCCCTTCGGACAGCGGCGATCGCCTTCCTCGCTTCGTTTCGCTCGTTTCGCCAGATAAAGAATGCCGACGCCGAGCCGCCCACAAGAGTGAGAGCAATGCACACGCCCGCTGGAAAAGCCTGCGCATAGGCGAGAAGCGCCGCGACCACGATGGCGAGGAGGATCGTCACCCACTTCGCTCCGCCTTTGAGGAGGAAATCGCGCAAATCGCCCCCTAGGGTGTGTGGGCTCTCGTCGGGGTTCGATTGGTCTCGCATTTTCCGGATTCAGTTAGAGCCCGCTCGGCCTCAAATCCAGTATTTCCGTTGCGGACGTATTCACCTCTAGCTCGAGAGAAGAACACGGGTGGATTTACCGCGACGACGCAACGGGCGCCATGGAGAGGAAGAACGGATTACACGGATCGCGTTCGCGGAAAATTGGGCGACGGGTGTCGGGTCGTTGCGCTGAGCGATTTTCCATGCAATCAGACCTCACCGATGCGCCGCCTTCTCGTCCCGATGATCCTCCCTTCAGCGCGCGCCTGGATCACGCGACATGAACGGCGCATTCTCGAACTCGGCATTCCCTTGAGCGCGGCGCAGATTGCGGATGCGAAAGCGGTTGGAGTGATCGAGCCGGAGCGCGTTCGACTGCTGACGGTTCCGGTCGTGCCGATGCCCCTCGCGTCGCTGGCTCGGTTTGCGCGGCCGCTCGTGGGCACCAACTTTGAACAAACGTCCGGGCTCACCGCTCGTTACGGCATTTACCTGCGCAAAGAAGTGGCCGATGACCGCCAGCTCATCGCGCACGAACTCACGCACACGGCGCAATATGAACGACTAGGCGGGATCCAGCCATTCCTGCGGCGTTACCTCACCGAATGCCTCACTAGCGGCTACTATACGGCGCCGCTGGAGGAAGAAGCGCGGCGCGTGGCGGCGGAAGTGTGCTGGCGGAAGTAGACCCAGAGCTTGCAATTACCTTCACTCAGATTGGACGTCGCTGCCCATGTCGCTCCTACGGAGCTCTGCTTTTACTGGCACGCCAGAGCTATAAACAGTCGCTCCTAACGGAGCTAGGGCTACTTTCCGATCTTCTCGCGGCCGTGGGGACGCTCGAGGTCCATCGCGGGGCCGATTGGCACGATCTGCGTGGGGTTGATGTCGTCGTGCGTCACGTAGTAGTGGCGCTTGATATGATCGAAATCGACGGTCTCCGCGATGCCGGGCTGTTGATACAGATCGAGGAGGTAGCCCTGGAGGTTGGGGTAATCGATGGTCCGCCGGACGTTGCACTTAAAGTGCCCGTGGTAGACGGCATCGAATCGGATGAGGGTGCAGAACAGGCGCCAGTCTGCTTCGACGATTTGATTCCCGAGCAAGTAGCGGCGCGTGGAGAGTCGCTCTTCCAGGCGATCGAGCGCATCAAAAAGGATGCGGCAGTGCTTCTCATACGCGTCTTGCGACGTGGCGAAGCCGGCTTTGTAGACGCCGTTGTTCACCTTGTCGTAGACGAACGAGGAAATCTCGTCGTGCTCAGCTGCGGCGTCTTTGGGGAAGAGATCGATCGATGACGTGCCCAGCGGGGCGAAGACGTCGTTGAGCATGCGGCAGATGTCGTCCTCGGAATTGTTTACGATGCACCGCTGCTGCTTGTCCCAGAGCACCGGCACGGTCACGCGTCCCTGGAACTTCGGATCGGTGGCCATGTAGGCTTCCGCGAGGAACAGGAAGCCGTTGATCGGGTCTTTGCTAAAACCGCGCCCGTCGCGAAAGGCCCAGCCGCGCTCGTCGCGAATTGGATCGACGACGGTCATGCTGATCGTGTCCTCCAAGCCCTTCAGTTTGCGAAGGATCACTGTCCGGCTCGCCCACGGGCAGGCCAGCGAGACGTAGAGGTGGTAGCGCCCCGCGACGGCTGGAAACTTCGCCGCGGGATCGGAAGACACCCACTCGCGGAATGAGTCCTCCTGTCGCTGAAACTCGCCGCTTTCAGACTGCTCGTTCGGGAATTGGGCATGCGCCATGGCATTCCAGTTTAGCGAAGTTAACCGCATGGGCGTCAGCGAAAAAGTCACGACGAGCGGTTTGCGGTCCCGCGAGTGGAGAAACGCTCGAACGTCCCGGCAGTTTTCGCGTAAGGCAGCCCCGTGCCGAACGACTCACTCCCGCGCAAGACGTTTGCGACCGCCAAAAGCTGGCGGACCTGGCTCGCGAAGAACCATGCAACAGCGACCGGCCTGTGGGTGCAGTTTGCCAAAAAGGGCAGCGGCGTTCGGTCGGTGACGTATGCGGAAGCGGTGGAGGCCGCGCTTTGCTACGGATGGATTGACGGGCAGGCAAAGAGCCTCGACGAAACGCACTATCTCCAGCGTTTCACCCCGCGAAAGCGCGACAGTATCTGGTCGCAGATCAATCGGAAAAAGGCATTGGCGCTCATCGAGCGGGGCGAGATGCAACCGGCGGGATTGGCCGCGATTGAACAGGCGAAGGCGAACGGGCGGTGGGAATCAGCTTATGCCGGCCCGCGATCGGCCGAAGTGCCGCCGGATTTGGACGCGGCATTGAAGGCGAGTCCGAAGGCGCAGGCGTTCTTCGCCAAGCTCGACCGGCAGAACCGTTACGCGATCCTCTTCCGCCTCGGCACAACAAAGTCGGCGCAGACCAGGGCGAACCGGTTGCGCAAGTTCATGGAAATGCTCGAGCGGGGCGAGCGCTTGCACCCGCCCGAATAGCGGCTCCCCGCGCGGTCCGTCGACTGCGCCTGTAAATAAGGCTAAACAGAATCGGCCTGCCTGATCATCTCTTTGGCGCGCAAAATTAAGCCCGCCTCTCCTACCCCAGATCTGGACACACAAAATCCAATATGCCGGCCATGGGCACACGCCTGCCCTCGCGCCCAACGCGACCGCGTCCCGGCCGATCGCTTGACATCCTTAACGAATCAGCTACCCCTCTGTCCGCCCTTTCCATGTCGGCGGTCGATCCATCCAAATCGG
>CBHXZU010000377.1:0-6320 GCA_966125105.1 uncultured Prosthecobacter sp. | reverse complement strand
CACTTCCGTTTGCCTCGCTTTGTTCAATCTCGATGAGGCCCTCACGCGTGAATGATCAAGACGCACCCAACCTCTGATTCGCCAACCGATGCTTGAAGAACTCCTGACAAACCACCAGCGCGTCACGCGGCGTCAGCTCTTTGGAGCATCCGCGCAGGGAATCGGTCTAGCGGCGCTCGCATCGCTCCTGGGGCGGTCCGAGGCTAGCGGGCCAAATCTAACGAAGTCGGGCGCGCCGCGGGGCCTGCCGGGGCTGCCGCACTTCGCGCCGAAGGCGAAGCGCATCGTTTGTCTTTGGCAGGGCGGGGGACCGTCGCACGTCGACCTCTTCGACCCGAAGCCGAACCTCATCGCGCGCAAAGGCGAAGACATTCCCGAGAGCATTCGGGGCACGACGCGCCTCTCCACGATGACCTCGGGCGCGAAGAAATGGCCGATCCAGCCTGCGATCAAGCCATTCAAGAAGTACGGCAAATGCGGCACGGAGTTCACGGAAATGCTGCCGAACATCGGCGCGCTCGCAGACGATATCTGCCTTGTGCGCTCGATGCATACGGAGGCGGTGAACCACGCGCCGGGCGTCACATTTTTCATGACGGGCGCGCAGGTGCCCGGGCGCCCAAGTATGGGCGCGTGGCTTGCCTACGGGCTCGGGTGCGAGGCGGAGGATCTTCCCGCGTTTGTCGCCATGACTTCCTCGGACAAAGGCAAAACGTGCGGCCAGCTTTTCTACGATTATTACTGGGGGAGCGGGTTCCTTCCGAGCCGCTTCCAGGGGGTGCGTTTCCGCAATGCGGGCGATCCCGTTCCGTATCTGCAAAATCCGCCCGGGATGAGCCGCGAGCAGCGCCGCGCTTTGCTGGACGACATCCAGGCGATGAATGCCGCGCATCTTGCCGATTACGGAGATCCGGAGATCGATACCCGCATCGCCCAATACGAGATGGCGTTTAAGATGCAGGCGAGTGTGCCCGACTTGCTCGACTTCTCCAAAGAGCCGAAGCACGTCATCGAGCGTTACGGCCCGGACGCGCTGGTGAAAGGAACTTTTGCCAACAACTGTCTCATCGCCCGCCGGCTCCTCGAACGAGGCACGCGTTTCGTGCAACTGATGCACGCCGGCTGGGATCAACACGGCAACCTTTTCACGCAACTCGAAGAGCAATGCCGCGACACCGACGCGCCGAGCGCGGCGCTCGTCACCGACTTGAAAGAACGCGGTCTGCTGGACGACACGCTCGTCATTTGGGGAGGCGAGTTCGGGCGCACGCCATTCGGACAAGGCGATCCAGCGAAGCCGAACGGACGCGATCATTTCGGCCGCGCCTATTCCTGGTGGCTTGCCGGCGGTGGCGTCAAAGCGGGCACCGTTTACGGCGAGACGGATGAGTTTGCCTGGAACATCGTCCGCGATCCGGTGCACGTGCACGACATGCAGGCGACGATCCTGCATCTCTGCGGCATCAACCACGAAGCGCTCACGTATCGCTACCAAGGCCGCCAGTTCCGCCTGACGGATGTGCACGGGAAGGTTGTGAAAGGAATCCTGGGTTAGCCGCGCAGTCCGCACGAAACGTGAATCAATTCGATTCGTTTTGAAATTGGCATCGTCGTGTTTGGTTGGCTTTTAACGTCGGGTAGCTCATGAAAACCATCCAGGTGAAGGTGAAGCCGAATGCGCGGACGTCAGAGTTCTCGGAGCACGCGGACGGGACGTGGCTTGCGAAGATCAAGTCACCACCTGTAGATGGGAAGGCGAACTCGGAGCTGATCGATTTGGTAGCGGAGCACTTCAACGTGTCGAAGGGCTCGGTCTTGATTAAGAGCGGGGCTGGCGCGCGGCTGAAGTTGGTGCAGATCGTCGATTAGCGGGCGAAGCGGGGAGAAATACGGAGCGATGCGCATTCGGGCGCTTAAAGAGACTGTCATCAAGCTGTCGCGTATTCGTGACGTTGCCGTTGCGAAGCGGGCCGTTCCGCCGTAACCGTTTGCGCCCTCCGCCGCAGGACACATGACCCGACTACTCGTTTTTCTTTTCTTCGCGCTTTGGCCGTTTGCCGCCAACGCGCAATTGGCGATCACGGAGTTTCTCGCCAGCAATTCCAATGGATTGAAGGATGAGTTAGGGAACGAGGAGGACTGGATCGAGATCCAGAACACGGGAGTGGCCACGGCGAACCTGAGCGGGTGGTATCTGACGGATGACGGCGGCAATCTGCGCAAGTGGCCGTTTCCCGCATGGACGCTCGCGCCGGGAAATCGGGTCGTCGTGTTTGCATCGAATCGAAACCGAACGCCGGCCCAGACCACAGCCGGGGCGGACAATATCGGAACGCCAGCGTCGCCGAAGCTCGCGACGAACTTCAAAATAGGCGCGGCGCCTGGGGGCTATCTCGCCTTGTCGCAAGACCAGGCAGGTGGAGGTGTCGCCGCGATTTCGGTATTCGCAAGCTATCCGCAGCAAGTTCCGGATATCTCTTACGGGATCACTCAAACTACGGTGAGTCTTTACGCCGCGAACGCGCAGGTGCGCGCGCTCGTGCCAACGGTCGGCAATGGCGGCGCTGCGCTTGGGGCGACGTGGCGGGGTGGGGCGGAGCCATTCGATGATACCGCGTGGACCACCGCAACGATGGGCGCGGGCAAGTCTGCACCCGCCGCAATGGTCGCGGCCGCGAGCCTGAAGCTTCGCCTCAATGCCAACGACGCGGCGAATCTTGTCACGGATACCTCGGGTGCGGCGCATTCGGGCGTAAATACGAGCAGCACGACGATCTTCATGCCCAGCGCAACGGATGCTGCGGTGAGTCCCTTGCTGCGACGCGGCGCATTGCAATTTGATCAGGGCGTCGGTTCCCAGGTGACCGTCGCGGGTCATACGGACTTCAACAGCGCGAGCGGAACGATTATGTTCTGGATGAAGGCGGGGACTGTCACTGGGACGGGCGCCGAGGGTTCGATGTTGTGGGATCGGCGGACTACGAGCGGGAACGTTCTTGTGCTGATGAACACGACTTATAACGGCGGAACAAACGCGGGCCGTCTTTTCAGCCAGCCCGCTGGGAGCACTTCCTTTTATTCCACGAAGCGAGTGGACGACGACCAGTGGCACCACATCGCTTTCGTCTACAACCAGGCGGCGGGCGGCACGGACACGTTTTACATCGACGGAGTGGCCTCGGGATCCGCCACGCACGGAAACGCGTGGGCCTGGCCGGCCGGGCAGCAAATCGAGTTGGGTCGCTCACACGATACCTATTGGCATAAGTACAACGGCCTGCTCGACGAGGTCCGCTTCTATACCACGGCGCTCTCTGGAACTCAGATCGCATCGATTTTCAATGGCGCGGATGAAGACGTCAGCGTGAGCGATGTGGGGCTGGATGTCTCCCCGACTTTGCCCGGCAATAGCAGCGTCTTTCTGCGGATTCCGTTTAACGTCACGACGCCGGGCAATTTCACAGGACTTCGGCTCACCTCGCGGGTGAATGACGGGTTTGTCGCGTATCTGAATGGAACGCAGATCGACACGCTGAACGCGCCTGCTTCGCCGGCGTATAATTCCGTAGCGACCAACACAGCGATCGCGACGCGGATGCGCGTGACGCAGGTCTCCGCAAGTCCGCTCGTTGCCGGCACAAACATCCTCGCCATCCATGCGCTGAACAATTCCAACACTGACGCGAACTTCCTCGCGCACCATCTCCTGGAAGGCACTTCGGTGAGCGCGAACGGCGGTTATCTCGTTTCCACCACTCCGGGCGTGGCAAACAGCGGGGAACGAACGAACATTGGGCCCTTCATTGCGGACGTCACTGGAACCCCCGGACTGCTTCCGCCTCGTCCCGCGGGTGGGGCGGCCAGCGTGCCTCTATCCATCAGCGCGAAGGTCACGCCGAGCCTGCGGCCGCTTGCCGCCTCGAATCCCGTCCAGCTCGCCTACCGGATCATGTATGGGTCCGAGACGATTGTGAATATGACTGCCGGGGCCGGCGGTGTTTATACGGCGAGCATTCCGACAACTGCGCTCACCGCCGGGCAAATGCTGCGGTGGCGGGTGATCGCGACCGACAACACTGGAGTTCAAAGCACCGGTCCGGCCTATCTTTCCACGACCGATTCCGATCAATACTTCGGGACGGTCGCGGCGGATGGAATCAGCACGCAATTGCCGATCTATCACGTGTTCGTCCCTGGCACTTACACGTTCGATAACAATCACGTGATCGACCAGAACAACGTGGGCGGCCGGGGCTCATTGTTCTACGACGGTGAGCTCTACGACAACGTCTTCATCCGCATCAAAGGAGACACCACGCGAACGTTGTTCAAACGAGCGCACCGGGTAGATTTCAACAGCGATCACCAGTTGCGTTGGGCGCCCGGACAAAAGCGGTTGCGGGAGCTGAACCTGAACGCGGAATACGTGGATCCGAGTTATTCGCGCCAATTTCTCAGCATGTGGTTCCACCGGTTGACGGGCACCGGCGCGGCGAATCATTTTCCAGTGCGTTGCCAAATCAATGGGCAGTTTTGGCAACTCGCCTTTCACACGGAGACGCAGGACTTCGAGTTGCTCGACAACATGGGGCTGGATCCGAACGGGGCCATGTATGCGAGCGTGGGCCAGATGAGCGGCGTGTCTGGAGAAAAGCAGACGCGCGTGAATGAAGGCACGACCGACATGGCGAACTTTGTGACCGCGATCACGAATGCGAACCTCGCGACGCGTGAATTGAATGTGTTCGATCAGATCGATCTGCCCGCGACGATCAACTACATCGCGGCAGCGCGGATGATGCAGGAGGGCGACGATGTGTGGGCGAACATGGTGATCCACCGCGACAGTGATGGCACCGGGGAGTGGCGCATCATTCCCTACGATCTGAATCTTTCGTGGGGGCAGCTCTATTACGCCGACTATACGGCGACGCACAGTTCGCTGCTGGCCACCGATGATACCGACAAGAGCCACCCGCTTTACGGCAACGCCTCGTGTTACACGCTGAATTACGCCGGGCTTCGCTACAATCGGTTCTACGACGCGATCATTTCCGTTCCGCGGACGCGCGCGATGCTGCTGCGGCGAATCCGGACGCTAATGGATAATTACTTGCAGCCGCCCGGCACATCGAACGGGCTCTTCGAAGCGCAACTCGATGCTCACGTCGCTCGGATCTTGCCAGAAGTGCAGTTGGACAAGCAGCGCTGGGGTTGGCCGGCGGTGGGTGGACCCTATGGTTTGGGGAACGACGATATCACGACCGCGGTTAACGAAATCAAAACCCTCTTCATTGCGCCGCGCCGCAATCATTACTTCAACACGCACACGTCGACTTCGAACGTGGGGATCGCCAACGGAAATAGCGCGGGGATTCCCAACACCGCGCAGCCCGCGGCGTTTCCAATCACGATCGCAGGTTACGACTACAATCCGACCGATGCGGGTAAGCAGAATGCGGAGTGGATTCAGCTGACGAATCCGAACGCTTTCGCGGCGGATATTACCGGGTGGAAGCTCGCCGGAGCGGTATCTTTCACTTTCAAGGCCGGGACGGTGATTCCGGCGGCGGGCAGTCTTTACGTTTCTCCCCGGCAGCAGAGCTTCCGAGCGCGGACGACGAGCCCGCGTGGCGGTGAAGGCCGGTTTGTCGTGGGACCGTACAATGGGCAGATTTCCGCGCGTGGGGAAACGATCGAGCTCCGGGACGGGACCGGCGCGCTCGTGACGAGTGTTGCGACTCCGGCGAATCCGACGCTGGGGCAGCAGCAATTGCGCATCACCGAATTGAACTTCAATCCGCCAGCGCCCACCGCGGCAGATCTCCTGGCGCTGCCTGGGATCAGCGCGAGCGATTTCGAATGGATGGAGTTGGTGAATCTTGGTCCGACCTCTCTGAACGTTGGCGGTGCCAACTTCACGAAGGGCATCACCTTTACCTTCCCGGCGGGATACAGCATTCCGGCTGGGGCTCGCGTAGTTCTTGTGGCGAATCAGGCAGCGTTCCAGCGTCGATACGGCAACACGGCGACCATTGCCGGCACGTTTGCGGGCAATCTCGACAACTCCGGCGAGGACATCGAACTGGTCGATCCGAATGGCGAGGTGATCCTCGATTTCCGCTACGAGAATAGCTGGTTCCCGCCGACGGATGGCGGTGGCCGCACCTTGGTGACGCGCAGCGCGACGCCAAATTACGCGACGTACGACAACGCTACGCACTGGGCGATTAGCGGTACGGTGAACGGATCGCCGGGCATCGCGGACGCGAGCTTTGCGCAGCATTTCGATGGCTGGCGCTGGGATCACTTTGCCGAGA
>CBHXZU010000376.1:0-6344 GCA_966125105.1 uncultured Prosthecobacter sp. | reverse complement strand
TGTTTGCCTACATTCAGTTCTTCCACAAAAAGATGCTCACCACGGAGCAACGCGAAGAGCGCCGTGGAAAGCCCGTGCAGATCGAGCGCAGCAAGATCGACGCGATCACCCTGCGCAACGGCGAAGGCACGTTTGAGTTCAAGAACCGCGACGGTAATTGGTATCTCGAGTCGCCGGTGAAGGATCGCGCCGAGACGATGAACGTCACCGCGCTGCTCACGAGCGTGGAAAGCATCAAGTGGGCGCCGATTTCGGACGTCAAAGATCCAAAAGAATCGCTCAAGGAGTTCGGTCTCGCGAAGGGCGACGTGAGCCTGAAGTTCTCCGGGCAAAAGGGCATCGATCAGTTCAATCTCGATCGCACGAGCGTGGAGATGCTGATGGGCAAGGACGCCGCGGTCGAAGGCCGCGTCTACTATCGCATCGAAGGCGCGGATACCGCGTATGTTGGTCCGAAGGACCTGCGCGACCAGGCGTCGAAAGGCGTGAAGGATTGGCGGAACCGGACGTTGTCCGATGTTACGGCGGCTCAGGTGAACAAGCTCACGCTGAAGACGGCGAAGGGCGAAATCGAACTGGAGAAGCAAGGCACCAACTGGTCCTTCACCAAGCCGTTCAAGGCACGGGGCGACAACCAGAAGATCAGCGACCTGATTTCCAACGCGACGACGCCGCGGATCGACGAGTTCATCACCGATTCGAAGGATCTCGGCGTGTACGGCCTGAATGAGCCGCGCGCGACGCTGACCATGGTGGCGGAAGGCCAGAAGGAACCAGTCGTTCTGCAGATCGGCGCCGCGAAGCAGGAGAAGAAGGAAGAGAAGAAAGACGAAAAGAAGGAGGAGAAGAAGCCGGAGGATCCTGCCACTCCGCCGACGCCGCCCGCGCACGTGTATGTGAAGCTGAGCACGCGGGAGGGTGTGGTGACCGTCCCCGCCGCGATCGAAAGCCTCATCAACACGCAGCCGAATGATATTCGCGACCAGTCGCTCATGCGTGTGCAGCCGGACATCGTCGACCGCATCACCATTGAGTCCGCCAAGGGCAAGATCGTGCTCGGCCGCAGTGGCGAGCAATGGGTGAAGAAGGTCGAAGGCAAGAATGACGAGCCGGTCAACAGCGCTGCCGCGAGCAAGCTGCTGAACGACCTGGTGAACGCAAAGGTCACGCGCTTCGTCGCGGACCTCGCGAGCGACCTGAAGGGCTTTGGCCTGGACCAGCCGCAGACGACTGTCACGCTCAGCAGCTACAGCACCGAAGGCACGCCGGAAACGAAGCCAGGCGAGAAGCCGATCGTGAAGCTGATGCTCGGCAAGTTTGAGGGCGATGCGGGATACGCGAAGCTCGACGACGAGCCATTCATCGTGGCCGTTCCGTCCTCGTTGCAGACGGACATCTGGAGCGATCCGGTGCAATGGCAGGACCTCAAGATCAATGACCTGAAGAAGGACGACATCGCGTCGCTCGAAGTCGGGCGCTCGGGTCAGCCGGCGACCAAGCTGACGAAGGACAAAGACAACGGCTGGAAGCTCGCGGAAGGAGAGGGGAACCTGAACCAGACGAACGTCCAGTCGCTGCTGAATACGATCGCAACGCTCCGTGCCGTGCGCTGGGTTGGCGCGACCGACGCGGCCGCACATGGCACGGATAAGCCCAGCCTTGTGGTTTCCTACACGCTGGCCGACAAGAAGACCGGCAAGCTGACGGTCGGAAAGCAGTCTCCGGATCAAATGTGGTTCACGACCGTCGATGGACGCCCGGGCACGTTTGTGATCACCACGGGTGACTTCGACACGCTGAATGCCGCGCTCATCGAAGGGCAAAAGGCGGCCGTCCCGCCGGCTCCTGCGCCAGGGGTTGGAACGCCTGCGCCCGTTGCTCCGGCACCAGCCGTGCCCGGCGCGACCGCTCCAGGGAAATCCGCTGCCGTGGCCCCGGGTGCGAAACCGGGTCCGATCACGGTCACCACGCCGCCGGTCACAGTGCCGACGACTCCGAGTGCAACCGATGCGCCGGTGCCCGCGCCCGTTCCTGCTCCGCAGCCCACACCCGCTCCCGCCGACGCGCCGAAGCCCACCGAGGCTCCGAAGCCGACGGAAGTGCCCGGCGGCTCTGCGAAGCCCGCGCCGGAGTCGGCGCCGAAGCAGTAGGGTCTGAGGTTCCTGGAAGCACGCTGGCTTCCCTCCGGGAAGCAGGCCGCGCGCCGCTTTTGCGGTGGGCGCGCTCGTGCCTGGCGCGACCACCGGCTACAAGCTGTGATGCCTTCGGCATCGAAAGCCGCGCGCGCCAGGAGTCTTACTCAATTGAGGCGCGCTACTCGCGCGCCACTTCGAACCACACGCTCTTATGCTGTGAGCCGATGTTTACTCGGTTTTCGGTGACGGGGATTTCGTCGCGGCGGTTGCCGGTTTCGTCGAGCGCCCAGGCGCGGAGTTTGCCGGTGCCGGGAAGTTGGATTTCTGCGGAGGGTGCTTCGACGAGGACGGGAGCTTTGCCCCAGTTGCGGCCTACGCTCGTTTTGTCCGTGCCCTTCCATTGCTGGCCGGTGTTTTCAGTGTCGCCGGTGGACGTGATGAGGATGCGTTTCGCGGTAGTGAAGTCTTCGCCATCGATGACGCTGAGTTGCAGGCATCGCCAGCCCTGACGGCTTTCGCCGGCGGTGATCTTCACATCGCCCAGCGTTGTTTCGGTGCCGGTTTTCACGGCGCCGACGAGGAGCTTCGTCTTCGGCGCATCGACGGAGGCGAAGCGCGCGTCTTTGTTCCAGACGAGTTGCGGTTTCCAATCGGGTTTCGGCTTGGACGTCGTCACGCGCGTTTCGAGCCACGCGGCCCCGATCGCAAATTGCGTGGTGAAAAGATCAGTTTCCTTAAACTCCGGTCGCTGCCGCATGAAGCCAGGGCCGCCGCGGAGCACGCCTTTGATCGTTTCCGGGATGCCGATCTGCGACACAGTTTCTCCCGTGAGCGGCGCAATGTCGCCCCGGCGGAAGGACGCAACCGCGCCCGGCAGCGTGGCCATTTTTGCGGTGTGCCGATCGATGTCGAAGAAGTTGTTGAAGTAAGGCTGGTCCCACTCGTCGCCACGATGGCTGTAGCTGAAGGCGAAGATGCCGTCCCAATCCTGCGCGGCGGCGAAGCTGAGGATGAGCGGGAACGTTTCGGCGGAATACGTGTTCGGCGACGGGTGCATGTATTCGGTGCAGATGAATGGCCGGCCCTTCACGCGTTGCGCAGCGAGGCGCGCGAGTTCGCCTCCGTCCGGCGCGCCGGCCATGGATTCATTTTTCACCGTCCACACGTCGGCATTCCATCCGCGGCCCTGGAAATCCGGGTGATGCCAGTAGGCGTGGGAATCGATGAGGCTCATCCCGACTTGCACGTGCGAGGGGCTCCAGAATCCCTGCGTGCCAAGGATCGGCGCCTTCACGCCGAGCTCCTTTTTCAGGAAATCGCGCATGCCGTTCCAGTAGGCCGACTCGGTATCCAGCAGAAACTCCTGCCAATCGAGTTGCTTCTTGTCGCTGAAGCTCGCGAGAGCGCGCTTGCGAAGCATCGGCAGACTGCCGTCGGCCGCGCGCGTGAGTGAGCCGTCGACGCCGGCCGCGCGAAGGGAAAATGACTCGAACTCAAACACGCCGCTGGTTTTGCCCATGCCGCCAAAGGAGAGGCGCGCATTGTCATCACCGTTGCTCGTTTTAATCACGCCGGAGAAGTCCTTCCATTCCGTGCCGATCTTGAGGTTCGCGCTGCCGAGGATCTTCCAGGGTTCGCGCGCCTGCTGCAGCGCGACGCTGATTTCGGTTTCCTTTGGCGCTTTGGCGCGAAAGCGCACTTCGTAGGTCTGACCTTTTTCGAGCTTCATGCCGGCACGATTGAACTGCACGTGCCAACTTTCGGTGCCGGGAGTCAGCACCTCCACGCGAGTACGTCCGTCCTTGCTTTCCGTTATCGTCGCGGCGCCGCCGTGTTTTTCGTGATACCAATTCGGGTTCGCCTCGAGCAGCTCGGCACCCGCTTGCCGCGCGCCTTCGGACCACGCAGCCTTCGCAGCGTCGTCGGTCTTGTATTTCTTTTTCACCCAGGCGCCCCAGAGGCTCTCGAGTTCCGTGGCGTAGGGCGCGGGAAGTTCGTCCATCTCGCCGGCCCACCATTGGAAGCCGAGCGCGTTCTCGTTGTTGATCTCCACGATCGCGACTGCGGGCTCTTCGGCGTAGCGGTTGCCGGTGTAGGCGTTTTTGTGGGTGAGCAGATCGCGGGCGTAGTCCTTCTGCAGCGCGATCATCGCGGCGCTGTAATTGTCGACGCCCTTGTCGTAGCTGGGGTTGGACTTCTTCTCGCTCTTGGGCCGATCGGGATACGTGCGCGAGACGTGCAGGTTGAGGTCGGCGTAAATGCCCTGCTCCTTGAGCTTCGCGAGGAAGTAATCGAGGCGGTCGAGGCGCTCGGGATCGAGCGTCTTGCCGTCCTTCGCGAAGATCCCGCCCGGCGTGATCATCATGTCCATGTGATGAAAGCGGACGCAGTTGATGCCGAACTTCGCCATCCGCGCGGCAATCTTTTCGGCAGCTTCATGGGTGGGGAAATTGGCGCCGAAGCAGACGTTCACGCCGAAGATGCGGAGGCGCTTTTCACCGGCGAACAGGTGGCCGTCTTTCACCTGCATAAAGCCGGCGGCGCCGGCCGGTTTTTCGTTCAGCGAGGCGAGACTGATCACTGTCGGCGTTCCATCGTCCCACGGAAGGGTGAAGGGAAAGAGATCGGCGGCGGTGGCGGTAACCGTGAGGCAGGCAAGGGAGATGACGGGACGCAGCATGGGGCAGAGTCTGAAGGGCCGCCAAGGATGGCGCAATCGCAGGAGAAGCGCGCGCTGCCTTCTATGGCAGGTAGATGTGAGCCGCGCGGATGGAAAAGCGCTCCTGCGCAGGTGGGAATAGCAACGGAGTAGACGAGAAGGACGACTGCGCGGATGTGAGGATCAACTGAGAGGATGAGGGGATCAACTCAGGGGAGGAGAGGATCAACTCAGGGGATGCAAATAGCAACTAAGAGGACATAAACGGGAAGTAAGCGGACGTGAATGGAAACTGAATGGACGTGCAGGGCAGGTGAGTGGATGGTAATGGAAAGTGTGCAAACTGGAGGGGCCGCGGAGTAAAACGCACTGCGGCTTTGGTTTCGAGCTGGTCGGCCGTTTAGGCGTGGAGACGTCGGTGGTTCATCGGGATCAACGTCATCCCAGCCGCTGCGCGGCTTTGAGCGTTCGGGCGTGGTGAAAGAGGTATTGCTGAGCGTATCCGCCGTAAGGGCCGAAGTATTTCGCCGCGAACTCACGCAGGCGCTTGGCAGTCACTTTCCGCTTCTTTTTGAAATACAGCGAGAGGAGGACGCGCTCGATCCAAACATCGATGGGGAAGGCAGTGAGGCGCTCGTAGGCGAAAAGGAGGGCGCAGTTCGCGACTTTAGGACCGACACCGGCGAGGCGGCAAAGTTCGGCGTGGGCCCTGGCGTTGTCCATCGCGCGGATCGCTTCCAGATCGACTTCACCTTCCGCAACCATGCGCGCGGATTTCAGGAGATTCTTGGCGCGGTAGCCGAGGGCGCAGCCGCGGAGGTCTTCTTCACGGAGCGCGGCGATGGCCGCGGGCTCGGGATAGGCATGGAGATCGCCATCGATCCATGGAACCGCGCGACCGTAGTTTCGGCGCAACGTGTGGGAGATCTGCGCGATGTGCGGAACGGCCTTCTGCGCGCTGGTAATGAAAGTGGCCACGCATTCCCAGAGCGGTTGCCGGAGCACACGAAGCCCGGGACACGCCTGCACGGCGGCATCGAGCGCCGCGTCACGCGGGAAAGTGGCGATAATGGTTTCGAGCGGGTGATCGAGGGCGAAGAAGTGCTTCGCAGTTTCCACGCTGACGCCATGCATCTGCAGGCCGCGTTCGGTTTGCTCCGCGTAGCAGGGCTGTTCGCCGATCATCCCGTCCCAACCGCGGGCTCGGCGTTTCCAATGAAAGACCTGGCCCGAATTGAGCGTTCGCTCGAGGTCGAAGGCGCCGGTGAACGGGACGGCGATCAGCGGGCGGGGGAAGTCCTTTGCCGGCTCGCCGGCGGGACTCACTTCACGAAGTAGCTGAGATTCTCCAACTCGATCGCGAGGTCGACGTTGTTCACGACGACGCGCTCGGGGACGTGGAGGACGGCGGGGGCGAAGTTGAGGATCGCCTGGATGCCCGAGGCGATGAGCGTATTTGCGACCTCCTGCGCCACCTTTCCGGGCACGGTGAGGATGGCGAGTTTCACCCCGCGCTCGCGGATGAAGTCAACGAGCTGAGTCATCGGCAG
>CBHXZU010000375.1:0-6363 GCA_966125105.1 uncultured Prosthecobacter sp. | reverse complement strand
CTGGATGAGCAGTTCGTGCAGTTCATGCAGCGGAGCATCCAGCGGAACCCGGGAGTGTGGGGACCGCTGATGTCCTTCCGCGGCGACGCGCGGCGCTTTGGCGGCGGACGCAAGATGAGCCCGGAAATGGCGGAGATGGCGGCCAAGCGCATGGAGGCACGCATCGGCGAAATGGCCGGGGATAAGGCGGGCAAGATCGCGCAGAAGTTTGGCGATCGTCTCAAGCAAGGCGCCAACAAGTTTGTGACGGATGCGCTCGAGGCCAAACAGGCCAAAACGTTCGACGAGGCCCTGCAGGTTTACGTGGATCTCTTCGCGCAGACGCAGCCGCAGTTTAAAGCCTACATGGCGGCGGTGAAGACCGCGGAATCGGCGGTGGTGCCGGGCTTTGAAGACGAAGCACTGACGGAGTTTCTGCGCGGGCCGTTTGAACTCGTATCGCCGTCTTTGCTGACGAAGGACTTCATTGAGACGGCGATTGCCGGCTGGCCGAACCGCATGCTCGGCCGCGCTCGCTTTAACTTCGGCGAGCTCAACATGCTCGAGACTTCGCACGCCGGCGCCCCGGCGCACGCGATGATCGTGCAGGATCGGAATCGTCCGGTGAACTCGCCGGTCTTCATTCGTGGCCAGGCACAGGTCCGCGGCGAGATCGTGCCGCGCGGTTTCCTCGAAATTCTCAGCCCAAGCGGCAAGCCGGTGACTTTCACCGAAGGCAGTGGGCGCATGGAACTCGCAAAGTGCATCGCGGATAAGAACAACCCGCTCACCGCTCGCGTGGCGGTGAACCGCATCTGGATGCATCACTTCGGTGAAGGCTTCGTTCGCACGCCGGACGACCTGGGTGTGATGAGCGAGAAGCCGACGCATCCCGAGCTGCTGGATTATCTCTCGAGCTGGTTCATGGAGAACGGCTGGAGCCAGAAGAAGCTGCACAAGTTCATCGTCCTCTCGCGCGTCTACCAGGAGAGCACGCACACGCGGAAAGAATACGAGACGATCGATCCGGAAAACCGGCTGCTCTGGCGCGCGAATGTTCGCCGGTTGGACTTCGAAGCGATGCGCGACTCGCTGCTGGTATTCAGTGGTCAGCTCGATCGCTCGCTGGGTGGCAAGCCGATCAATCTCACCGACGAGCCTTACAGCTATCGCCGCTCGGTCTACGGATATGTGGATCGCGGAAACCTGCCGGAACTCATGGCGCATTTCGACTTCAGCGATCCGGATATGCCGAACTCGAAGCGCAGCACGACGGTGGTGCCGCAGCAGGCTCTCTTCTTGATGAATAGCCCGATGGCGGTGGACATCGCCCGGAAGGTCGTGGCGCGTCCCGAAGTGGTGAACGCGGCGTATGATCTCAACCGGATTATGGCGATCTATCGCATTCTCTTCCAACGCTCGGCGACGCAGCCGGAAGTGCAGATGGCCATGGCCTTCCTGCAGAAGGAGGGGAATGTGCAGGGCGAAATGGCCGCGCAAGGCAGCGCCAGCAGCGACCCGAAAAAGCGTCCGATGCGCCGCGAGCGCAACGACAGCCGTTTCGGGGCGATCAAGAACGAAGGCGAGCGAGTCGAGCGCAAGCCGCTCACGCCTTGGGAAACCTACGTCCACGCGCTGCTCTTCTCAAATGAGGCGGCTTACGTGAACTGATTTCGCGGACAATAGGCATCTCAAGCGCCCGTGCTTGAGTGGTATCCGGTCGCTTGCCAGCGACAACCAGCTGCTTTCGAATCTCCAATCCCCACGCTCGCGCGATAACCACCAGCCCTGCGTCGGTAACCCGCCTCCATCGACCGGTAACTCGTCGTGCTCGACAAGAATCCGCGAGCACAGGACCGGTAACAGTTCGCGCTGGCATGGAATTACGCCGCGCTTGATCGGGAACCTGTCGCGCTTCACCCGTAAGCCCCTGCGCTTAATGCTCCACTTTCGTTTATGAACCGCAAGTCACCGAGGGACAGACAGTAGCGAGAAATTGACGTTTTGGAGTCGGGGACGCGTGACGACCGCTCGATACGCGCGGCAGGATCGATTGTTTCGCGGACGTTGGCGAAAAATTACTACGCATACCCAATATCTCGTTGCCGGATGGATTGACTCGGGTGACAATACCGATCGCATGCCTGCCACGACTGCCGAACTTTTCGACCGCTTACTGGCGGACGGCGACGAGACGACTGCCGGCAACTACTTTGTCGCAAACTACCCGCCTTTTTCGTTTTGGCAGCCGCAGCTGGCGGAGCGTGTGCGGGAGGTTTTGCAAACGAAGCCGGCGCCGGGAACTCCGCTCGGCGTCTATTTCCACATCCCGTTTTGCCGAAAGCGCTGCCACTTCTGCTATTTCCGGGTCTACACCGATAAAAACGCGGAGGACATCAAAGGCTACATCGATTCCGGCATGCGCGAAATGGAGGCGTATGCGCAGACGCCGCGAATTGCAGGCCGGAAGCCCAAGTTTGTCTACTTTGGCGGAGGGACGCCGAGTTATCTGAGCGTCGCGCAACTCACGCAGCTGACGGACCGGATGAAGGCGCTGCTGCCTTGGGATGAGGCGGAGGAAGTCGCGTTTGAGGCAGAGCCGGGCACGTTGACGGAGGCGAAGCTCAGTGCGCTGCGGGAGATCGGCGTCACGCGCCTTTCCTTAGGGGTCGAGAACTTCGACAAGCACATCCTGGAGATCAACGGGCGCGCGCACCGGGAGGATGAGATTTACCGCGCCTACCAGTTCGCGCGGAAGATCGGCTTCCCGCAGATCAATATCGACCTCATCGCCGGCATGGTCGAGGAGACCGATGAGAACTGGCAGCGCAACATCGCTAAGCTGCTCGAGCTGCAGCCCGACTCGGTGACCATCTACCAGATGGAGATCCCGTACAACACGACGATCTACAAATCGATGAAGGAGGAGGGGAAGCTCGTGGCGCCGGTGGCGTGCTGGCACACGAAGCGCCGCTGGGTGGATGAGGCTTTCAGCGCGCTGGAGAAGGCTGGCTACACCGTCACGAGCGCGACGACCGCGGTGCGTGATCCACAGAAGACCAAGTTCGTTTATCGCGACGAGTTGTGGAAGGGCGCGGACCTGCTCGGGCTCGGGGTGGCGAGCTTCAGCCACATGGGTGGCGTGCATTTCCAGAATCTGCCGGACTTCGAGAGCTACACCACGGCGGTGCGGAACGGGGATTTGCCGATCGGGCGCGCGCTCGACACCACGGCGGAAGAACGCCTCATTCGGGAGCTGATCCTCCAGCTCAAACTCGGCCGCGTTTCGAAGAGCTATTTTGCGGACAAGTTCAAGACGGACATCGGCCTGCAGTTCGCGGCTCAATTCAGCGAGCTGAAACGGCGCGGGCTCATCACCGAGGATGGCGATTGGATTATCCTGGATCGCAGCGCGCTTCTGAAGATCGACGTGATCCTGCACGCGTTCTTCCTGCCGCAACATCAAAACGCCCGTTACACGTGATCACTGCGCCCCCATTGGAACTGCTTCATCCATTGCCCGCGCTGTATGCAGCGGCGAATCGTCCGTTGCCGGAGTTTGAGATCGTCGAGGCCGCCGTGCTCCCGCCGGCTGCGCATCGTTTGCTCGTGCACTCCGGCGACATGACTTCGAAGCTCGAGGAATACTTTTCCGACGACATGCGGCTTCGCGTGCTGCAGTGCGAGCACAACGCCGAGCATTATCGGCGCGAAGTCGTGCTCTTCGGGAAGAACAGCGGATTGCCTGTCGAATATGGGGCGATCGAGATCAACCTGCGGGCATTCGACGATATCCTCCGTTCCGAGATCATCGAGGGGAAACTTCCGCTCGGCGGTTTGCTGAACCGCCACGGCGTCCGTTACCGCAGCGAGCCGCGCGCATTTCTTAGCGTCGCGTTCTGCCCGCGCATGACGGAGCTCTTCCATCTGCAGAAGCCGTCCCTGCATTTCGCCCGATCGAATCGGCTGATCAATGCCGATGGCGTCGAGCTCGCTTCGATCGTTGAGATCCTGCGTCCAGTTTGACTCCTCTTCCGTAAAAACTCCTGAGTATGCCCGCGCAAAACGACTTTGACGTGATCATCATCGGGGCCGGACCCGCCGGCACCACCGCCGCCGCATTACTGGCCGAGAAAGGACGGAAAGTCCTGGTGCTCGAGAAGGAGAAGTTTCCGCGCTACCACATCGGTGAATCGCTGATGCCGTATTGCTGGTTCACGTTGAATCGGCTCGGCCTTGTGGAGGAGATGAACCGGCGCGCATTCACGAAGAAATACAGCGTGCAATTTGTCACGCAGGACGGGCGGCAATCGGCGCCGTTCTACTTCTTCCAGCATTACGATCATCCCAGCTCGGTCACCTGGCAGATCGAGCGCGCGGAGTTCGACTCGATGATGCTGGATAACGCGCGCGCAAAGGGCGCGGAGATCCGCGAGGGCACGCCGGTGCAGCGCGTGTTGCGCGACGACACGGAGCGCGTAATCGGCGTCGAGGCAAAGGACACGGAGGGAAAGCTGTTTCACGTGCAAGCGCCGGTGACAATTGATTGTTCCGGACGCGAGCGCGTGGCCACCGGAAAGGAGGGATGGTTCGCGCGTGATCCGATGCTGAACAAGCTGGCGATCTGGAGTTATTGGAAGGGCGCGAAACGCGACCCCGGGATCGACGAAGGAAACACGACGGTCGCCTACGTGGAAGGCCGCGGCTGGTTTTGGTACATCCCGCTCAAAGACGATGTCGTCAGCGTCGGCATCGTGGCGGAGAAGGATTACCTTTTCAGTGACAGCAAAGACCCGGCGAAGATCATGGCTCGGGAGATCGAGCGCAACGCCTGGGTGAAGGATCACCTGTCGGTCGGGGAACAGTACGGCGACTACTTCGTAACTGCGGAGTTTAGCTACCGTTCGAAGCATCCAGCGACGGATGGATTGCTCCTCGCTGGAGATGCATTCGCGTTTCTCGATCCGGTTTTCAGCAGCGGGGTATTCCTCGCGCTCAAGAGCGGTGAGATGGCCGCTGATGCCGTGGATGCGGCGTTGCGCGACGGTGACACGAGCGGCGCGCGTTTTTCGGCATACGGCGAGACACTGTGCACCGGCATGGAGAACATGCGGAAGCTCGTCTACGCGTTCTACGACGAGAACTTCTCGTTTGGGAAAATGATCAAGGCGCACCCGGATCAGCGGGCGCGTCTCACCGATTGCCTGATTGGCGATCTCTTCGACCTCGATTTCACCCAACTGCATGCCGCGATGCGTAATTTCGCGTCACTCCCGCCAGAACTCTCAGACGGCCGGAAGCCGGCATCTGAGGCAGCGGCGTAATTGGTTTCGATCAGCCGCGGCTTGGATGACCAATCGACTTCATTCAATGTCGGGCGTGATCAAATGGATTCGAGTCCTGTGCGCAGTGCTGACTTCGTTCTGCGCGGTCCTGCAAATGCGAGCGTTTGCAGCGGATTGGCCGCGTCTCCTCGGGCCCAACGATAACTGCACGACTTCGGAGAATGGCCTCGTTCAGCCGCTGCCTTCAGATCTTCCCATCCTGTGGCAGACGGAGAAGGGGAGCGGGTTTGGTGGGCCGGCGATCGTGGGTGAACGTCTCGTATTCTTTCATAGGGTCGGAGAGCAGGAAGTCGTGGAATGCCGGCACGCCGCGACTGGAGAGAAGCAGTGGACGCATGCCTATGACGCGGAATATACGCCGCGTTACGGCGGAAGCATGGGCCCCAGGACGAGCCCGGTCATCGCCGGAGAGCGCGTGTTCACCTTCGGAATTTCCGGATTGCTGCACGCATTTGACCTCAAATCGGGGAAAGTTCTGTGGCGGCGCGATTGCGCCAAGGACTTCGAAATGGGTCCGGCGTTCTTCGGATACGGTTCCACACCGCTCGTGATTGGCGAAAAGCTGATCGTGCAGGTCGGCGGAAAAGTAAATGGCGAGATCGCGAACAGCGTCGCGTTCGATGTTGCCACGGGAAAGATTGTTTGGACGGCGAAGCACGAGTGGGGCGCGAGCTACGCATCGCCAGTCCCCGCCACAATTCACGGCCGCTCATGTGTGCTGATTTTTGCCGGCAGTGAGAGTCGGCCGCCTACGGGCGGACTGCTGGTCATCGATGCAAACGATGGCGCGGTCTTGAGCGCAGTGCCGCATCGGGCGGAAATTGCCGAATCCGTGAACGCGTCGTCGCCCGTGCTCGCGAGCCCTGATCGAGTATTCGTGTCCGAGGCCTACACCGCAGGCGGCGTGTGCGCTGAAATCGATGCGGGGTTTAACGCCAAGCCTGCATGGAGAGCGGAGAGCTTCGGCACCTACTGGATGACACCACTCGCGCGCAACGGCTGCACTTATGGCTTCGCGGGATCGAGCGAGCGGCTTGCG
>CBHXZU010000374.1:0-6366 GCA_966125105.1 uncultured Prosthecobacter sp. | reverse complement strand
GACGCGTCGAAGATCTGCTGCGTTGCGTCAAGACGAAGCCCGTCGAGGTGAAACTCAGAAATCCAGTACGCAGCGTTCTCAGTAAAAAACTCGCGGACAGGTCCGCTGTTTTTCCCGTCGAAGTTCAGCGGATCGCCCCACTCGTTTTTGTAACGCGTGCTGAAGTAGTCGGGCGAGAACTCACGGAGATAACAGCCGTCGGGTCCCAGGTGATTGTAAACGACGTCGAGAATCACTCCGAGCCCCAGCGAATGCGCGCGATCCACAAAGCGGCGGAAATCATCCGGCCGACCGTAAAGACGCGTGGGCGCGTAGAGGTTCACCCCATCGTATCCCCATCCAAAGTCCCCGGGAAAATCCGCGATCGGCATGACTTCGATCAGCGTCACTCCGAGTTCGGCAAGAACCGGCAATTGTTCCATCGCCGTCTGCCACGTGCCTCCCTTCGTGAAAGTGCCGACGTGCAATTCGTAAATCACCAGTTGCTCGCGCCGAACTCCCGGCCAGCTTCGATCGCTCCAGGCAAACTGCCGCGCATCTATGATCTCCGACGGGCCGTGTGGACCCAGTGGCTGAAAACGAGAAGCCGGGTCGGGAAACTCACCGGTTTCGACGACAAACTTGTAGAATTGCCCGGCACGCGCGCCATCGATTACCCCGCTGTGGTATCCGTCTTTCTCGGGCTCGAGTGGGTGTGATTTCGCGCCCGCCATGCTGATTGTGTCGGACAACCGCACCGAGACGCTTTGCGATCGCGGTGCCCACACGCGAAAACTTACTCCGCCAGCAATCGGCTCTGCGCCGATCGCGCGAAAGCGTCGACAAACTCTTGGCGCGGAGTCTTTGGCTAAACTGGTTACTAGACTACGCGCCGCAGACGTCATCTTACTCATATCGAATGCTAAAATCCCTTTGAGCGTATTGGTTAACTCGCGGCTCATGAGGAAGGAACTGCGCGCCCCGCGCGCGGAGAGGGCGCGATTCGCGAAAGTCGACTTGCAAAGTCATGAGATCAACCGCGGAGCGCGCAGAGTTGGAACGTCTGAAAATCCGCTAGCGCGCTTGCGAGAGGAGCATGGGCCTCTGGCCCGTAACGGTGAACTCTCCAAGCGCCAGGCGCGTCATTTCAGGATTTCTCCAGAATGAGATGCCTCATTATGCTGGCGCAGGACGGAAGAAAGCTTCCCGCAACTCGATCTATTCATTTTGCGACGACCCCATTGACGGGCCGGAGGCCCATGCTCCCTTCGCTTCGCGCGTCCCAGCGGACGTTAGCGCGACTCCGCGCGTTCCTGGGCTTCTCGAAACGGGAAACGATCATGATCCACCTCATCCCCCCCTTCTCCCCTGTATGCATCGGAGGATTCTCCAAGCTGTTCCTCGATGTCATGCCCTTCTTCCCCCGAGGCCTGTGTGTCGTGTCCCTCTCCGGGTTTCCAATCACGCTCCGCATCGGACTTCGCAGCCTCGTCAGATTTATCCGTGGACTTCACGTCGTCTCGCGAAATGATCCCGACGATCCTCATCTCCCGATCGACGACAGGCAGGTGCTTGATGTCGCGATCGCGCATGATGCGATCGGCATCGGCGGCACTCTGGTCCATGTAGCAAAAGTCCGCGTCGTGACGCATCGTGTCCCCCACCCGCGTGGTGCTTGGGTCGTGGCCATGCCCGCCCGCGTGCCGGTCCGGATCGGGATGATCGATCACGCCGACCAGCTTGTGATCCTCCACGACGGGCCAGGCATTGGCTTCGACGGCGCGCATCCGATCTCCGGCAGTCTGGATGGAGTCAGCCGGGCTTAGCGCGCCGGTCTTTTCAACGACGACATCCTCCAGTTTTTTGGGCCCCGGACCTTCCGATGGATTAGACATGGCAGCGAATAGTTCTTTATCGGCATCGACAGGGCTTTCCCTGACGGACGTGTCAGAACCGGCTCGCCGCGGACTTTTTCGCAAGTTCCGCAAATATGTCTAAATCCGGAGGCTTACGGATCGAATTGAATCCAATCGAGGTTCATCAATCCTCCTTTGCCCGGATTCACGAAAAGGATGCATACGTCTCCACGGCCGACAGGTTTGCTAATCGGAGCCTCGAACTCCTGCCACTTGTCCCAGCCACCCGTAACCGGCACATCGATGCTTGCGAGCAATTCTCCGGCCGCCGTGCCCGCGCGCACTTCGATCCGCCCACCCGTGCCTCCGCTGGTCGCGCGCGCTTTCACTTTGTGGCTGTCTGCGAGGTTCAATCCACGAAGTTGAACGAAGTGGCCGTGATTGATGGCCCCGATCACCTTTTTCCCGCTCGCCTCGTTCGCGCTTAAAACCCGGGCGCCCTGGACATCGCCGCTCTCGGCTTCGATGCGGCGGCTGCGTAGCGAAACCCGAGCCCTGCCGCTGAGCGCGCCGACTGCACCGCGCCCAGCGTCGGTATAAGTCGCTTCCAGGATGAAAGTCCCGGGCTTATCCGCCGTTGGCGCGGTGACTTCCCCACTCAAGCCGCGCGCGAGCGCAGGCCCCCCTTTATTCTTATCGAGCCCGAACACCCAGCGCAGCATAATCGCGACTTCATCGGTGGTGTGCTGGGGGTGCGGCAGCATGGGGAGAGGTCCCCAAACACCCGTGCTACCTTCGCGCACGCGCTTGATGCTCGCCTCGATCGCGCTGGACTGACCCCGATATTTCGCCGCGATCTCCATGAGCGCCGGCCCGATCACCTTTTGCTCCACCGCGTGGCAATTGAAGCAATCGCTCTGCTTCATCAGCGACATCCCCGGATCCATGGCTGCGTCCTTGCCGTCGGCGCGCTGGAATCCTGTGCTGACGAGCGCGCGCGCGCCGAACTCATCGGGCTTTGCCGCGGAGGAGCCGTCCTCCGCATCCATCACAGAAATGCGGTAGCCCACCTTCTTCTCGGGAGTAAAGAAGTCGCCATCCTGCGGCTGCTCGAACTTCACCACGGGCTCGGAATTCCCGACCGTCAAAGCCACGCTCGCTTTTGAGCTTCCGCCCTTTCCATCGTTGACCTCGACTTCCGCCTGGTAGTTCCCGGCCTCGGCGATCGTGGCCTTCAGCGTTTCGCCCGTGCCGAGCACTTTGCCACCAGGCTGGAGTCTCCAAGTGTAGGTCAACGCATCGCCTTCAAGGTCCTTCGAGCCGACGGCGCTGAGCTCCACGGAGAGTGGCTCGCGTCCACTCACGGGCTTCGCTGCAGCTTTCGCGATGGGCGCGAGGTTGCCCCGCACATAGGAAATCTTCAGCAACTGCGAGTCTTTGTTCGCGCCCCACGTTTCGCCGTAGTCGAGCAGGTAGAGGCAATGATCCTTGCCAAATACCGCGTCCACCGGGCGCTTCACCAGCGTGGCGCCATTCGCGACGGCTTCCTTCGCCTTCTCGATCTGGTCGGCCTTGTTCGCCACGACCAGGGCATTCGTGAATGACTCGATGCCGACGAGATTCGAGTCCGCGTCCAGCCGCGCCCATTTGATGAATGGCCGCTCCCAATCCCAGAACAGCAGGCAGCGACTAAAGTGCTGCGGGAAGCCATTCGTTTTCGCCACATCGATGCCGCAGTAGTAAACGGGACCCGCGCACGCGGTGCGTCCGCCTTCTCCGAGCTCGGGCCACTTCTTCGGCGAACTATACGGCCAGTAGATAAATGCCGGTGTCGCGGGCGGAAGGTCGCGGAGGCCCGTGTTATTCGGCCCTTCGTTCACCGGGTGCGAGGGGTCGAATGGTTTGCCGGCCGCCTTCGTGACGTAGTCGTAGTCGTTGTAGGCGAAATTATCGCCGATGAAGTAAGGCCAGCCGAAGTTGCCCGCTCTCTTCGCCTGGTTGATTTCATCGTAGCCGCGCGGACCTCGCGGACCATCCCCGTGCGCATCGGGACCGACTTCGCCCCAATAGACGTAGCCGGTTTTTTGATCGATGCTCATGCGCCAGGGGTTGCGGCAACCCATCGCGTAAATCTCTGGCCGCGCTTTCCCCTGCCCTGCTTCCACGCCAGAAAGCCAGGCGAGACGATCCTTCAAATCATCGAGGTGATCCTTTTCTTCCGGCGTGTGCGCGCGCTTCGCCAATTGATCCACCATGATCGAGACGCTTCGCCGCTCGGCATCCAGCTTCTCCGGTGTCCAATTGGCTGCTTCGCCGAATAGATTCCCATTGGGAATCTCGTACGTTCCATCAGCCTTCGGCCGAATGCGGCAGATTTTCCCCGCGAGGCTGTTCGTATTCGCCGCGGACTTCTGCGCATCCCACGGCGCCTTGTCCGGACGCTCGTCGATCGGCGCGTAGCCTCCGCTGTCCCCGTGTGGATGCGTGTTATCGCCCGCGGAGAAATACAGGTTTCCATCCGGACCAGATTCCACCGAGCCCGCGTGATGGCAGCACTCCTTGCGCTGCTCCTCGTATTTCAAAAGCACCTTCTCGCTCGCAAGATCGAGCACGTCGCCCTTCATCGTGAAACGCGAGAGCGATTGCCCGAAGAAATCCGGCGGCGAATAAAGACAGTAGATCCAGCCGTTCTCCGCAAACTTCGGATCCAGCGCGAACCCGAGGAACCCGTTCTCCTGCCCGGTGAAGACCTTCAGCTTTCCAGCTTCGACGAGTTGCTTCGTGTCGGGGTGGTAGATTTTGAGCGCGCCGTTGTATTCATTGATGAAGATCCGGCCGTCTGGGGAGATCTCCAGTTCCATCGGCTGAGGAATGCCCTCGACAAGCTTTTCGACTTTGAAACGGTAGTCCTGAACCTCATCCGAATGAGCAAGCGGCATGAGGGCGGCTATGGAGGCTGCGAGCGGAAGGAATTTCATCGAGGTCCCGACACAATACCCAAGACCCCCAGTTCTTGGCCAAAATCAGCCTCGCGCCAGATGACTATCTATTGAGGCGCAGGTGTGGATGCAGGCTTGGCCGAGGGTTCCGGCGTTGGCTCTGGTTCCTTGACACCCAATTTGCCCTCCAGCGTCGTCACCTTCCCCTGCAGCATCTGCACCGTAGCCTGCAGGGAGGACAGTTCACGCTCATGCTCCTTGTCGGTGCGGTTGAAGAAGTAGACCAGGACCACAATTCCGATCAGGAACAGAACGTCCACGACGTGAGTGACTTTGTCTGATGTGGTCATTGCGCGAGGATGGATGCGTCTTTGTGAATCGGCTACCGATTTCAATTCGCGCGCTCGGTCGGGCGCGGCTGTCCCGTGGGGCTACTTCAGCTGCACCGTTCCCAGCCACTCGCGGACTTTCGCGAGCGAAGGCGTGAATGCATCGTCCTTCGCCTTGGTCAGCAGTTCCAGGCCAGCAGCGCCCGCTGACTTCGGTTTCGCATCGATTCCCGCGGGCAGTCCGGGATGCGTCACCCGGAGATCCGCCGAAACATAGAACGCGCCATCCTTGCTCAAACCCTGGAACACGCACACGAGTTCCTCGTTGTTCGCAAAAGCGCCGGGCTCCTGCGTGAATTGCGTGAGATAGCAGAGCCCGCTCCCCCACTCCGCGTCCACGTAGTTGAGGCGCGCCTCAAATGCATGACCGGCATTGCGCGGCGGGTAGTCGGGCAAATTACTTTCGATCTCCTTGTGCGCGACCGTCGCCGGGCGATCCTTGAGCAGCTTCTTCAACGCCGCGATTTCCTTTTGAATGGTCTTGTAAGGCGCCTTCTCCGCATCCGCGATGCGATAGGCGGTGATGCTATTCCTGCAGGCTGAAAGTATCGCGCCCCTTTCTTCAACGCGGGATATTCGCGCCCATCCTCCAACGTCGCCACAATGTGCGGCGGAAAGTCATCGGGAAATGGCGAGTCGAGTTCCGCTTTGCCGGCGGGCAACCCCGGATGCGCCAATACCGTCGTCCGCGAAACGGCGACCGGGAACTTCCCAAACGAGAGCGTGGGACTCAGTGCCACAGCGTCCTCGCCCAGTGCCACGCCACTGACGCAGCAGATTATCAGGCCCATGAACCGCAAGGACTTGCTGAATGTCTTCATCTTTGGAGATTACCGAAATCGGAGGCCGCGAAAAAGGCCCAAAGGCCGTGAAATTCACCTTTTTGCGGGAGTCAAAAGATCCGCATCTCGCCGAGCTTCAATCTTTGCGGGAGCCAAAATGTCCGCATCTCGCCGAGCTTCGGTCTTTGCGGGAGTCAAAATGTCCGCATCTCGCCGAGCTTCGGTCTTTGCGGGAGTCAAAATGTCTGAACTCGCATGACATCCGACCGTGATGTGTTAAGAGGGCGGCTCGGGTTGCGAGCCTGTCCGAGAATTTGTGTGCGGGGGTGCTAGAGAAGAAAGAGAGAGCACCCAAAATGAACGAAGAAGGGAAGAACCAGAGAAAGGCGAAACAAGCAGAGGAAGAGCGGAAGCGAGAGCT
>CBHXZU010000373.1:0-6373 GCA_966125105.1 uncultured Prosthecobacter sp. | reverse complement strand
CTCCTTCTGCGTCAGCGCGGGCATGACGAACTCGCCTAAAAAGTAGAGGAGCAGCGGCATGCACAACGTGATCGCGGCGTAGAACGAGATTTGGATCGCCGACATGATCGCGTTGAACGGAGTAGGCGCCCGGATTTCCACATTGTGCTCCTTGGCCGCCTCCGCTGCGTCACGGGCCTGCGCCACGGAGATATCCTGCCTGGCCAGGTTGACGATTTCGTCGGTCTCTTCCTTGCTCAGCACGCCCTTCGCCTTCATGCGTTCGGCCAAAATGACCGTGGCATTCTTCGGCAACTCGGCTTCCACCTTCGCAGGATCCGATGCAGGCGTGGGCGGATGATTATCCGCCGAACCCGCAACGGAGATGCCCGCCCAGTGAATCGGCCACTGCAGCACCTTCACCAAGTCGTGCGCAAAGACGAAGCACACCACCATCCCGATGGTGAGCGTGAAGACCATCTTCACGATCGTCCAACGCAAGTCCTCTAGATGATCGAGGAACGGCTTTACGACGTCCCCATCTTCCTTGGGTGCTCCCCCCTCATCGCGTTTTTTGAAGAGCTTACTGAGAAAGTGGACGAACATGGGCGCGGGAAGATGTGGACTCGGAGCGCGTGTGAAAAGCGGAATTCAACAGGGTAAAAGAACCGCCATTCCGCGCACCTCTTCGCGGGTAAATTATTTCCGGCCCGCCACAAAATGCCTAAGGGCCTTCGAACGCGGCAGGATGATCCAGAAGAGAACGAACACTCCGAAGAGCACGGCCGCGAGCACCGCGCTCAGCTGAGACCGCAAAATCGCGTGCGCGATCAGGTAGAACTCCAGGCACGTGCCGATCGCCAATGGGAACATCCCCACCAGCAGCAGTCGCGTGCTCGCCCGGATGAAACCCTCCGTCACCTCGCGTGGGTGCGCCTGCCGGCTGTAAGCGGCTGGGGTCATCACTAAGACGACGGCGAGCGCCACCAGGAACGTCGCGACCAGATGGATCCGCTGGTCCGCCACATCGAGCTTCTTGTCGAACTCCGAGCTGAAAACCGCGACCAACTGGAAGCCGAGCAAGGCCTGGATGCCCGGGAGCACCATCCGGCATTCCTCGAGAAGAAACCGCGCGGCATTCGAGAGCGACAATTGCTCCGGCTGCTCGTCGCCGGGCTCCATGTGCGAGTTCATGAAGATGTTTTAGGAGACTTTCCGTTGGAGGTCACTGACTTGGCTTTCTGGCCGCAGGATGCGTGTTTGCAACGCAAGGCGCTCATATTAAGTGGACTCTCCCCATGGTAAACCGTCAGAAACATTGTTTTCAGCGCCACGCACCGCCTGGACCGCTCTGGCGAGCCGTGCTACGGCGCAAGCGTGTTTGCGGCGGCCCTCGCGGAGAAGCGTCTCAGCTCAGCACGTTCGCAAACTCCGCCACTAATTCCCGCTCACTCGCGTCATCGAACGGCAGTTGATTCATTCGCGCCAGCGCCGTCGAGCGTCGCACCGCGAGATCTGCTTCCCGCGCATACGCCTGCGCCACCAATGGTCGCAGCTCGCGCGTGTTCGGGTAATCCACCGCGAGTTGGCGTTCCAATTCCTGCGCAATCTCCCGGGCCATTCCGACCAACCCCTCGAGTGCAGGTTGATGTTTGTGATCGTATCCCCGCCCTCCATCCACCTGGCACACCTCACGCGGGTCAACCCGCCGAAAGACCTCGCAAAGCGTAGCGAGTTCCAGGGTCCAGCCGGTTGCCATCGGAAGCGTCGCCGCCAGTTCCCGCGTCATCGCGATCTCCCCCGCGAGCGGATAGCGGAAGCTCAGCAGAAAACTCAGAAGCGGCAGATGCCCCGCGATCCGCACCCACGCGTGCAGCAACGGCCCGAGGAAAAGCCGCGTGACACGCCCGTAAAGCCGGTCCGTGGCCCGCGAATAATACGCTTTGGCAAATCGAAACCCAAACGCGG
Source organism: uncultured Prosthecobacter sp. (assembly GCA_966125105.1). GTDB lineage: Bacteria > Verrucomicrobiota > Verrucomicrobiia > Chthoniobacterales > Chthoniobacteraceae > SXWH01. Next base: position 4,426 of record CBHXZU010000373.1, on the reverse strand, counting down.
GCTGCGCGACCGCGTAAATGAGCCGCGCCAGGTCGCGCCGTTGGAAACTCGCCACGTCACAGTCCTGCGCCGCGATCACCTCGCACCGCGCTTCTTCGCAAAGGACCTTTAGCGCCGCCGCGACGTTTTGTCCCTTTCCCCACTTTGTCCCCGCAGTTTCCTCCGGCGCCGTCCCGTCCGTGTGCCAAAGGAACCGCGTCTCCTGCGGGAGCCGCATGAATGCCTCCTCCGCCCGCTCCCGCACCGATTCGTCGGGACCATTCATCGCGATGACCACCTCACCAAGCCAGGCGGCCGTGGAAAGTTCCCGGACAATCCCCGCCAGTGCCGGACGCTCCAATTCCGACGCATGGCATGGCAGAATAAGCCCGATGCGACGCTCCTGCGCCGCTTCGATGAGCTCCGATTCCAGCGCATCGAGGTGCGTGTCGTTCAGCCGCTGCAGCGTGGTGATCAGGCCCGATTGGGCAAAATCACTCATGGCTGCACAGGACGCACAATCACCGAAACATTCGGCTGCGTGAAGTAGCGCTGCGCGACATTGCGCACCTGCTCCAGCGTGACTGCCTCCACTCGCGCGCGCAGCTGCTCATGGTGCGAATGCCCGAGTCCGTAGAGTTCATCGAGCGCGCAACTAAAGGCGAGCGCGTCATTGCTCTGATTGCGGATTTCCTGAGCGCCGAGCATCTTTTCCTTCGCCCGGCTGAGCTCCTGTTCCGTCAGACCGCCTTCGGCCAGCTTGCGGATTTCGTCGCGCAGGGCCTCCTGCACTTCCCCCAATTTCGCGGGGTCCGTCCCGAGATAGAAAGTGAACACGCCCGGCGAGAGCCCCAGCAGGTTTTGGCTGCCGACAAAGTAGGCCAGTCCCATTTCCTCACGGATCCGGTTGAAGAGCCGCGAACCCAGGTCGCTGCACGCTTCGTCAATCAGCTCGAGCGGCACGCGGTCGGGCGAAAAGAAATCTGCCCCAGGGAATCCCACCATCAGCACCGCCTGCGCCTTCGGACGATTTGCCTCCACGACCGCCGATTGAGCCAGCGTCGCCGGAGCCGGCAACGTGGCAAATGCCGGCGCGCCCACGGGCAAAGCGCCCAGCGCCGCCTCGGCGAGGGCTGCGACTTCCGCGGCATCCACTGCGCCGAAAATCGCGAGCACGCCATTTCGTCCGCAGATGATCCGATCGCGAAACTCCTCGAGATCCGCCGGGCTTAACCCGCGCACGGAGTCCGGTGTGCCAAGCGAACGGAGAGCAAACGGGTGCGAGCCAAAAATCTCCGAGCGCAGGAGATTGCGCGCCACGCTCGTCATCTCCTCCTCGTCGGCCTTGATGCTCGCGAGCTGCACGTTCTTTTCGCGTGCCACCGCCTTCTCGGGGAAAGTCGCATGCCGCAGCACATCCGCGAGCAGTTCGAGCCCCAGGCAGAGATCCGGCTTCAGCACGCGCGCCGACACGCTCACGCTGTTATTGCCGCTGTCACTTCCGATGCTGCCCCCGACGGCTTCGATCGTGTCCGCGATCTCTTCCGCCGTGCGCGACTCCGTTCCCTTCAGCAATGTGCGGGCAAAGAGGCGCGACAGGCCGTTCTTTTGTGCCGTTTCTGCCAGCAAGCCCGCCTGGAAAGTTGCCACCATCGAGACCAGCGGCAGCCGATGATCCTCCCGCACGAGGAGGCGCAAGCCATTCGAGAGGGTGAAAAGTTTCGTCTCCAACGAGCCCCGCGCCGACTTCGCGGCGTCCACCTTCGCCAGCGAGCCGCTCGGGTTCAGCGAGGAGATGGTGAGGTTTGGCGCCTTGAAATACGTCTGCGCCACGCGCCGCAGGTCTTGCGGGATGACGTGTTGCGCCGCATCGAGGTAATCGTGCGTAAAACGAAGGCTGCGGGCGTAGAGCCAGTTCGATCCGAGGTCGCTCGCCTTCCCGCGCATTGTGGTCAGCGAGCCGAGTTGATGGCTCAGGAACTGCCGCCGGGCCTTGTCGAGCTCCGCCTGCGAGACGCCATCGTTCGCTACCGACGCGATCTGCGCAAAGATCTCCGCTTCCACCGCATCGCGGCGCTCGGGATCGAGGATGGCATCCACGCCAAACAGACCCGCGCTCGCCGGCGTGTAGCACCACGCATCCACACTGTGCACGAGACCGAGTTCTTCCCGAAGGCGGCGATAGAGGCGCGCGCTGCGCCCACCGCCGAGCACCGTGGCGAGGAGATCCAGCGCCGGGAGGTCCGGATGCGTGATCTCCGGCACGTGCCATGCAATGCCGAGGCGTGTGAGTTCGGTGGGAAACTCTGAGTGCTGCTCGCGGCGGCCGAGTTGAGCGGTTTCGCGCGGCACCAGCACATCCGGCAACGCGCGACGCGGATGCTTTTCAAAAAACGCCCGCAGCTGCGCGTGAACCTCCTCCGCATCCACATCGCCCACGACCACAAAGAAGATGTTATTCGGCGCGTAGCGCTGCTCGTAATAGGAGACGAGATCGTCGCGCCCGATTTGATTGAAGACCTCCAGGTGCCCGATCACCGGGTGCCGCAGCGGGTGCTGATTGTAAGCCGTGGCAAAGAGCTGTTTCCCGGCGACGGAATCGGGATCGTCGAATCCCATTGCGAACTCACGGCGAATGACCTCCTGCTCCTTCACCAGCTCGTCCGCCGGGAGCGATGAGTTCATGAGCGCATCGCTCAGCAAATCGAGCGCATCCTTCGCGCCCCGCGCCGGTGTATCAATCCAGTAAACCGTGCGATCAAAGGACGTGTAAGCATTGATGTATCCGCCGTGATCCTGCACCGCCCGGGCGAAATCCTGCGGTCCGCGCGTGGCGGTGCCCTTGAAGAGCATGTGCTCCAGCAAATGCGAGAGACCCGCGCCGAGCCACTTGCCCTCGTGGATGCTTCCCGTCTTCACCCACGCCTGCACGCTGACCACCGGGGCCGAGTGATCCTCTTCCACAATGATCTCCAGGCCGTTTGGGAGGGTAAAGACGCGCGCGTGATTTTCCGGCAGAAGGAGCTCTGACATGTCATTCGCAGAAAGGCACAGGCGCCGCCCATCTGCAAGAGCCATGCTTTTTCAGCTTTCGCTTCGGCGCTGGCGCGCGGAAGGTGCAACCATGTCGGCAGACACACATCGTCTTTGGCTCAACTATCCGGCGCGTCTCATCACGCGTCCGGTCATCTGGGAACTTGGTCAGAAGTTTAAAGTTTCGTTCAACGTGCGGCAGGCGAGCGTGAATGAAGAAGTCGGCCTTGTGTCCCTGGAACTCGAAGGCGAGCGGGAGGAAGTAAAGCGCGCCATCGCATGGCTCGAAGAGCTCGGCATCAAAGTCGAGCCCGTAGAGATCAATACGATCGAAGGTTGAGTTATCAATCACCGCTTTGCGTGCCGAGGCGATGAACCGCTCGAACGGGCAAGGAGGGGCGCCTTCCCGGGCGCCCAGCGGCGCCAGCGGCCCAATCGACGTTCCTTGCGCATGCGACGTCGAAGAACCCGGAGTCTTCCGCGAATCGTCCCAATCCACATTCCGCTTAAGTAGAGCGGATCATCGCGTTGCCCGAAAAGAGGTCCTCACAACCTGGGGAACTCCCATTGGCCTCCTTCGCGCGCCTCGGCCTAGATTAACACCTGCGTGAGCCTCCTTACCGCTGACTACGACTACGTCCTCCCCGACTCGCTGATCGCGCGCTACCCGGCCGAGCGGCGCGATGAATCGCGCATGATGGTGCTGCACCGTGCCGAGCAGCGAATCGAGCACCGGAGGTTCCGTGATTTCCCATCGTTCACCAAAGACGGCGACCTCGTCGTATTGAACGACACGCGAGTCATTCCCGCGCGCGTCTTCAGCGACGACGGGAAGATCGAGCTGCTCTTTCTCGAAGCCGTGTCCGCCCAAAGTGCGCCCGCCGGTTTCCCGAGCGTGTGGAAGTGCCTCGTAAAACCCGGCCGCAAAGTGCGCATCGGGGCCGAGGTCAAACTGGGCGGGAACACCGGGCGCGTCGTCGGGATCGAGCCCGATGGCGAGCGAATCGTGGCGTTCGAAAAGACGCCTGACTTGGAAAAGCTCGGCGAACTCCCCCTGCCTCCCTACTTCGGCCGAGACGTGGAGATCAGCGACGCCGAGCGTTACCAGACCGTCTACGCCCGCCACGCTGGCTCCGTCGCGGCGCCCACCGCCGGCCTCCATTTCACGCCGGATGTCTTGGCCAAAGTGCCGCACACCTTCGTCACACTGCACGTCGGCGTCGGAACATTCCGCCCCGTGCAGGTGGATGACCTCACGCAGCACCGGATGCATTCGGAGAAGTATGCAATCAGCGCCGACACCGCCGCCGCCATAAACGCCGCCAAGCGTGTCATAGCCGTCGGCACCACCACCGCGCGCGTCCTCGAATCCATCGGCCGCCCCCTGACCGAACGCTCCGGCGCAACCAACATC
>CBHXZU010000372.1:0-6373 GCA_966125105.1 uncultured Prosthecobacter sp. | reverse complement strand
CATCCAGACGCTTTTGCGCGGCACCACTCATTTGCCCAGTCGCGTCCCCGGCTCGATCTTCTGTCCACGCAACCAGTCCACGCCCGACATCCGCTTCTTTCCCTCCGTTTGCAGATCCGTCACCAGCACGCATCCATCGCCGGTGCCGATCAGCAATCCTTCCGGCGATTCCTGCACAATGCCCGGCGCGAGCACCGGGGACTCGACCGCGTGGGAATCATGCAGCTTCAATCGTTTCGCCCCATCCGCCGTGGGCAGGGACGTCGCCGCGCCGGGCCACGGGTTGTAGGCGCGGATGAGCCGCTCCACCGCCACTCGGCCGAGTGAAAAATCGAGTTCACCATCTTCGCGCTTCAGCTTCCCCGCATACGTCACGCCTTCGGCAGGCTGCGGCACGCGAGGCGCCTTCCCCTGCTCCAGCACTGCCAGCGCCACGGCGAGAGCGCCGGGGGCATCGTCCGCGAGTCGATCGTGCAAAGAACCGCCTGTTTCCCGCGGAGCGATGACGATCTCCCGCATCAGCAGGATATCGCCGGTGTCCAGGCCCTCGGCCATATACATGACCGTGATGCCGGTCTTCTCGTCGCCGGCAGCAATCGCGGCCTGGATCGGCGCCGCACCGCGCCAGCGCGGCAGCAGCGAGGCGTGCAGGTTCAGGCAGGCCAGCCGCGGAACCTCCAGGAGTTCCTTGGGGAGGATCTGTCCGTAAGCCATCACCACGATCACATCCGGCTTCAGCGCGGCAATTTCCGCCACGCATTCCGGATCGCGCAAACGCAGCGGCTGCATCACCGGGACGCCATATGCCAGCGCCTCGGTCTTGACCTTCGGCGGCGTGAGTTCCTGCCGCCGGCCGACCGGACGATCCGGCTGCGTGATGACCGAAACCACCTCGAACGTGGGCACGGTGAGAAGCCACCGAAATGTCGGCAGTCCGATATCCCCCGTTCCTATGAAAACAATGCGCACGTGAACTCGATCCTCCTTCCCCTTGGGTTACCTCGCCCGGTTTACAGCACTTCGCAAATCTTCACGACGATATCGCGCACCACCGTCACAGGAGAGTGCATCGCATCGATCGTGTGCACGATCTTCGGTCCGTAGAAGTCGAGCAGCGGCTTGCTCTCGGCTTCATAGGTGACGAGGCGACGGCGGATCGTCTCCTCGTTGGCGTCATCGAAGCGGTTTTCTTTCAACGCCCGTTTGCGAATCCGCACGATGAGTTGTTCACGGTCCGGGCAGGACAGATGGAAGACCGAGCGGACGTCGATCATGTCCCGCATCAACTCGGCCTGGTGGACATTGCGCGGCACGCCATCGAGCACGAGAGCGTCGATGTCCGGCTTAAAGCTATGAATGCCGACGAGATGCCCAATGTGCGCGCGGAGGAGACCCATGGTAATCTCATCCGGCACCAACTGTCCGCGGCTGGAGTATTCAACAAACTTCTGGCCGATCGCCGTGCGGGTATCGAGCGCCCGAAAGACATCGCCCATCGAGAGATGAAACAGGCGCGGGATCGATCCGAGGATCTTGCCCTGGGTTCCCTTGCCGCTGCCGGGAGCGCCGAGCAGGAGAATCGTGCGGTATTGCATGGAGAAAAGGCGCGCATCTTTCGCAGGAACCGTTCAACCGCAAGGAAAACCGGGACCGACCGCGGGGGAGTCCGCAGGGTTGAATTCGGGGAATTTGCCGATTTGAGCATTACCCGCGGAGCCGCCGTCACCCGCCGCGGTCGGCAACGTCCAGCCTGAAAACCGCGATTGCGCAGAGTGGGAAGGCATTGGAGGGCCGAAGCCCCGAACGCATACCAGCCCAGCCCTTCGGGCCACTGCCATTAAGTTAAGCGGGATCGAGACGTTAAAAAAGTGGGTCATCCTGAGACCCCTGAAAAGCCGTCCGGCTGATCCTTTGCCGAACAAGAACCGGACAGGGTTGAGCGCGTGAAATCGCGTGCGGGAAAAGCCGGTCATCCTGATGGAGCTTCAAGCGACTGAAGGACCCCGAGCCACCCGCGAGAGATTTATCGCCGGGTATACGTCTTCAGAAACGTTACTGGGATGAAGGTTCTTTAGTAGCGGAGCGCCGAGGAACGAGCCCGAAGTGAATCGAAGCGGAGATGGACCGACCAATCTCAAATGCAAAGCATCGGTCAACGACCCCGAGCTATTCACGATCGGCATTTTACCCAGACGTTGGCTGAACGGTATCGTTCTACTTTGGACATTCGCAGCGGGAGTTCTGAAATCAACGAGATCCTCGCGAGTGGCCCGGGATCGTTGGCCGTTTGATTTCAGAGTTAGTCAGACGCCCATCTCCGCTCCGATCCTCCTCGTTACACTCGGTCAGGATGACAGACTTTTTTGGACCTCCCGTTTTTCCTTAACTTAACGGCAGTGGCCCCTCGGATTGGGCTGGTATGCGGCCGGGCCTTCGGCCCTTCATTTCAAACGCCGCGGCAAAGGCGGTTTTCAGGTTGCACGTGGGACGTTCCCCTCAGATCACATCACGCATTTCCAACTCCCGCAAATCCCCCTTAGGCGCCGTTATCACCCGCACATTCTCTCCCCGCGGCGCCCAGACACTCGGGTCCGTCGGCCCAAACAGAACCGTCGCCGGAATCCCCACCGCCGCAGCAATGTGAGTGACGCCCGTGTCGTGACCAAAGTAACGCTGCGCCCGAGCAAGCACCGAGGCCACCATCGGCAGCGGAAGATCTCGCGCGAAATCGACCGTGCCCTTCGCGAGTTCCCGATCGATCACGCTCAGGATCTCGTGGTCCGCCTCGCCGCCGAAGACGACGAGTCGATTGCCTTCTGCAATCGTCGCTCGCGCAAGCTCCACCCAGCGCTCCACCGGCCAATTCTTCTTCGCGCTGCCGCTCCCGGGATGAATGGCCACAAACCGTTCGTTCGCGCCGAGACGATGCCCGCGCAACCACTCATCACCCAGGCCAAGCATCTCGCCGGTCGGCACGAGGCGGGCGGCAACGTCTTCCAAGTATAGGGCCATGCTCTGCAGCCCGGCAGCCCACTGCACGCTCGCGTGGTTTTCATCCGAGATCTTCGCGTAGGCGGAAATGTAGTTCTTCACGCCCGCGCGCTTCACATTCGTCTCGAAAATCGCATCTGGATCAAACAACCAGCTCACCACCTGCTGGAAGCTTCCAAAATAATCGCACCAATTCTGATCAAGATCACCGCCGCGAGCGAAGAAACCCGCCATCGGCGCCGACTCGATATTTCGCGTCGCGTCCGCGTAAGTCGTCCCCGCGCTCGGACCGCCATAAATCGCGAGTTCCGCGATGTGGCGGTAGCCGAGGATCTCGATATGGCAGTTCGCGAAAGTTTCCCGCAACAGCCGCAAAGCGGGAAGCGTGAGCAGGAAATCTCCCACCGCCCCGCCACGAATCGCCAGGATGCGAGGTTTGCCGGACATCGCGCTCACTTCGCCTCAGGCGACACCGAAAGCAAGCGTGAGGCGCGAGACGACGAACGCTCCGAGCGCCTCCCTTGGGAACGCCGAGCCCCAGCTCGGCATCCGGGCGCCCAAGCGCCGCAGCTACTTCAAAAGATCCTGCACGCTCTTGAGGTAGCCGAAGTAAAACGAGACCACTTTCCACGCGACCATCACCGCGACGGTAATGAAGATGAACCGCGGGACCCACTCGCTCAGCGATTCCAACTTCCTCAAGCCTCCGATCCGGTATTCCTCCGAAAGGCTCCGTAACTCCTGGTCCAGCCGCCCGCTTTCCTCTCCCACCATGAACGCGCGCAAAAAACGCTCCGGGAATGCGCGCGTCGCCGTGAGCGCCGTGCTCACGGGCTCGCCGGAACGCACATCGGCAGCCGCTTTTTGCGATGCGCTTCGATACGCTGCGCTGGCACTGGCGCGACCCGATGCCTCCAGCGCGCCGAGCACATTCACGCCCGCTTCAAGCTGCATGTCGTAAGCCGCCGAAAAACGGCTGAGCGCAAGATCCCTCCGCATCCCGCCAATCACCGGGATCAAGCCCAGCGAACGATCCAACGCCACACTCTGCGCCGCGCGATTGCGAATCGCTTTGATCAAAAAGAGCCCGCCAATGATTACGCCCCACAGAATCATGAAACCCATGACCATCCCCTGGAGCACGCGCTCCACGCTCCCACTTTCTCCCATCAATCGCGTGATGCCGAAAACCACGACGGCAAAGTGCGCGACGAAAAGCGGGTATGCCGACTTCCGAATGATACGATCCCTCGCTTCCGAAAGGGCATGGTAGTAATCCGAGGCCAGGTCGAATCCGCGATCCAATTTGCCCGCCCGCTCGCTCGCGGAGAAAAGCGCGATGTCGAGATCATCGATTCCCCTCAATCCTCGAAGCGAATCGGCGAGCGTTTCACCACGACCGACACCGGCCGCAATTCCCTCGAGCACGCGGCGGGAAGCACCACGACTGTGAAGCGCCAGTCGCGCAACTGCTTTCGGCAGCGTCATGCCGCTCTTCAAAAGCTCGCCCAAGTCGTGATACAGACGGGATTTGTCGCGAGGGTGCATGTCGCATCAGTGTGCCTTATCTGAGGAAATCGGCAAGCGACCCCTTGCGGCACGCAAAAAGTGTATCTAAAACCCCGACATGAGCCGCGCTGTTGACGAAGAGTTTATGCGCCTCGCCCTCCGCGAAGCCGAGAAAGGCGTCGGATGGACGTCGCCCAACCCTGCCGTGGGAGCGGTGATCGTCAAAGACGGGTATGTGATCGGACGCGGCTGGCATCGTCGAGCCGGCGAACCGCACGCCGAAATCGAGGCCATCCACGATCTCCGAAAACCCGATATGGCGAAGGGCGCCACGCTTTACGTGACGCTCGAGCCTTGCTGCACGCACGGCCGCACGCCGCCCTGCACCAATGCGATCATCAATGCCGGATTCCGCCGAGTCGTTTTCGGCGCGACCGATCCGAACCCGATGCACGCCGGCAACGCGATCAACATTCTCCGCCAGGCGCGCATCGCCGTTACGCATGGCATCCTCGCTGACGAGTGCACGGAACTGAACAGCGGTTTCAACAAGTGGGTGACCGAAGGTCTGCCCTTGGTGATTGCCAAAGCCGGCTTGTCGCTGGATGGGCGTCTCACCCGCCCGCCGGCAGAAGGCCAGTGGCTCACCAGCGAGTCCTCGCGCGCCGACGCGATGAAACTCCGCGCCCAGGTCGACGCGATCATCATCGGTGCCGGCACGCTCCGCGCCGACGATCCATTGCTCACCGTGCGCGGCGTTCCCGGCTACGAGGAAAAGCAACCGCTCCGCGTGGTGATCACCCGCCACGGGCATTTGCCCAAGGAGGCGAGGCTGTTTAACGACGAGCACCGCGCGCGCACACTGGTCTACCGCGGCAAGCCGTTGCGCCAGGTGCTCCACGATCTCGGGCGCCGCGGCTGCACGAGCGTAATGATCGAGGGCGGCGGCGAATTGCTTGGCGCGGCTTTCGACGCGCGCGTCGTGGACCGCATCCACTTTTACGTGGCGCCAATGTTGTGCGGAGGCCCGGCCGTGATCGGCGGACGCGGCGCAGGCAGCACCGCGGAATCCGTGGCACTCAAGAACGTCTCCTATCGCCGCATCGGCCCAGACCTCCGGATCACCGGCGACGTCGTGCCGCCGATGGAAGTCTCAAGTTCGCAGTCAGCGCCGCGGTTTCAGACCACCCCGGCCGCGGCGAGCGCCTCGGTGTAGGGCAGGTAAAAGTTCGCGGTCCGCTGAACGGCGCGACGCAGCACGTGCTTGAGATTCGGCAGATCGGCCAGGTTGACCGTGAGGTCGACGCTGTTCACCCACGCGTCCATGTCGCTGTCGGTGTGCACGCTCGATCCGATCATTACCACGACCTGCTTGCGTCGCTGGCTCGGCGGAATATCGAGGACCGCGTGACCGATCGGGTTCGTCTTCGCGTCCGTGGCGTTGAAATGCTCGCTGAATACGACCACGTCATAGACGTGCGTCTGGAGCTTCAGCAGAATGTCCTCCACGAAGAGGCCAGTGTGCAGTTTGTAGTTCAACTCCGAGAGATTCTCGACGACCAGGCGCTGCATCTCCGGAACGTCCACGCAAACGAGCGCGGTCCGGTCGCCAGGTTCGAAGAGATCGATGCGGTGGTGAAAGTCGTGATCGCTTAGCGGTGTCATCGGGAGAAGGAAACGGTGTCGAGTTTGAGCGAGGAAGTATCGAGCGCGGCGACGCCCTGCTTCTTTTTGATATCGTCGAGGTAGCGGCTCATCTTCGCCTTGTTCGAGCTGTACAGCACCGCGGTTTCGTCGGTGATCTTGCCAAGTTCGTAAGCTTTGCTGATCGACTGGTCGAAGGTCGTCCACCCGAACGGCTCGCTCTGCTCGA
>CBHXZU010000371.1:0-6427 GCA_966125105.1 uncultured Prosthecobacter sp. | reverse complement strand
CATCTCCGCTTCGCTCCGATTCTCCTCGTTACACTCGGTCAGGATGACAGACTTTTTGGCCCGCTGTTTTCCTTAACTTAATGGCAGGGGGGGGAGCGCCTGGCGGTCGCGGAGGGCGCACTTCTATTGAAATTGGGTCAGGCTTTGGGCTGATCGTGGGCGCCCATGCGCTCGTAGAGTTTGGCGAGTCGGCGGGCATGCTCGTCGTAGGCAGCCTCGAAAAGTTCGGTGGCTCTTTCGGCTCCGACGAGCGCGCCGGCGGTGAGGACCTTGGGAGGGTGTCCGGCGGCGGCGAGGCGCGTCGCGACTTCGGCTTTGATCATGTTTACCAACAAGCAGCCTCCCACCGTCGAGCCGGGCGCGACTGGGGTATCGAGCCCCGGCACACGGACCATGGCGTCTCCGACGGGCGCGCCGGTATCGAGCACGAGACTCGAGAAATCCTGCAGCTTCTTTCCGGATGGATGGCGCGAGGCACTCGGCTCGCTGTGGGCCTTGGAAATGATGGACACGACGCGGACGCCGCGTTTCTGAAACTGTTCCGCCATTTCGATCGGCACGACGTTGCAGCCGCTCGAGGAAATCACGAGCGCGGAGTCGTTCGGCGAAAGGTCGAAATTTCGGAGGATTCGCTCGGCGAGGCCGGAGACATTTTCCAGGAACATGGCCTGGCGCTGGCCGTTCGCGCCGACGACAAGATTGTGGAACGTGAGTGACAGCTCGACGATCGGGTTGAACCCAGGGAAGGAGCCGTAACGGGGCCACATCTCTTCCACCAGAATCCGGGAATGCCCGCTGCCAAAGACGTGGACCATGCGGCCGGCGAGGATCGTGTCGGCAAACCAATCCGCGGCCTGGCCAATGGCGGATAGTTGTCCTTCCACTACATCGGCGATCTTGCGGGCGTGGTTGAGGTAGTCAGCGGCGGGAGTCATCTTGAACGTGCAACTCTCAACCTCCGACGCGTGAGGTCCAAGGAGGATATTTTCAAACGACGACGGTTTGGTAACCTGTTCGGCAACCAACTCACTCACGCACGCGTGCAATTCTCCCTCCGTCGCGCCTTGTGGCTGCTATTCATCTGCTCAACTGCTGCAGTGATCGGTTGGTCTTACGCGACGCGAACGAGGGCGGTGTACCTCGGGACGAAGGTGGTGAAGGGTATTCCTTGCGCGTCATTTCACCTCACGGGGAGCAGCTTTCAGTTCGGCTCAGTGACGGTAATTCGAGAGGGCGAAGAGAAGGGTGTATACTTCCGGCACCAGCTGACTCGCTGGGAGAGCGATCAATTTCCGGCGCCGCAAGCAGAGGTCGCACTGCCGTTGGAACGGCTGCAACTTATTGCCGGGGGGCGTCGGATCCAGGTGTTGTTCACAACTTCGAAAAATCTCACGCAGTTCCAAAATCAATTCGAAGCCATTTGGAACTGGTTTGTGCCTATTCGAACTGAGCTCTATCCGCGGAAGGTTGACATTCGGAGCGAGTGGATCGCGCTGTGAATCACGAGCGGGGGCGGCGCGGTTTATAATCCCGGGGAATCGCTTTTGCCAAAGTGTCACAAGCGGCTTGCGGATGGTGTCCCGTTTGAATTACTCGGGCTCGTTACTCTGCGGCTCCCTTGAACCCTCCTGATCTGCAACCTTCAAATACGAACCGGCCATGCGGTTGGCGGGCGAAGTTGAAACGTTCCTGGTTCGGAGAAGTCGTGCCACCATCGGGAGAGGCAGTGACAGGCGTTAGTTCGAAGATGAAGCGATGGAAGCGCATCCTCCTTTTCGTCCTGATGGGTCTCGTTCTGGCCGGCGCCATCTTCTGGATCAAGAAAGGCTCCTGGCGATTCACCCTCTCGATTGTCGAGCGGCGGATCGAAGCGGGGCAGCCGGTGTATCTTTGCGACTTCTCCAACAACACCACCTCGTCGATTATTTACCTTGGGCCATTCGCGCGCCCAGCGTCCTCTCTCCGCGGGACCCCGCCCTCGGGAATTCCTAACAATGGAAATTGGCAAACGCTGGAGCCGGGTCAGAAGGTCCGGTTATCGGCAAATGTGACCACAGCTGATGGCAAGCCATTCGACGGACGAGCCGCAGTCGCAATGGTCGTCATCGAAATGCCCGCTGCGATGCAGGTCCCGGCCATGGTGCATGGGTGGTTGCCGGCGGATTGGCATCTCGCGAAATCGATGCTCATCGTCACCGAACCCAAGGCGCAGTGATTGGGCTGATGGTCTCTTTTGCTTGGTCAGCGACCGTTACCGGCGCTTTTTCCCGCCGCGCGGTTTGCCGCGGAGTTCTCGCTGATCCCCGTTCATTCCCGGAAATCCCCCGAAGCCACCCATCCCTCCCATCCCGCCCATCATTCCACCCATGCCTCCCATTCTTCCGGCGAGTTGCTTTTTCAAGGCCCGGCCCACGGCTTTCATGAGGGCAAAGAAGACGAAGCCGGTCACCACGGCCACGACGAGCCCGTAGATCCAATACGTGGCGCCATACACGCGGTGATCGGTCCACTTGGATGCCCAATTTAGGCCGAGAAATCCGGAGGGAAGAACGATCAGGAAGCCGAGTGTGACGAGCACAGCTTTGATGATGCGGGCAAATCCTCCGGCTGCCGCGGCTCCCATCGCCAACTTCATCAGCGCGCCTTTGAACACGCGCGCGAGAATCAGCACGAGGATCAAGGCGATGATCACGCCGAGCGGCAGGCAAACGTGAGCGAGAATGACGCCGAGGATGAGCAGGCCCAGCGGATTTTTTGCAGCGGGTGGTTCCGGTGGCGGGGGCATTGGCATTGGAGCCGGTGCGGGCGTCGACACCGGCGCGGCGGCCGGCTTCGGAGCGGAATCGGGTGCAGTGGTCGCGGGCTGCGTGGCTGCCGGTGCGCTCGCAGGCTCTGCCGGTTTTTCCAATTGCGGCGTTTGCCCGATGGCGAAGGCGCCGAAAAGGACGAAGAAGGCGAAAGTGAAATGACGCAGATTCATGAAATTGGTTGGAGCGCGTTCCAGGCGGCGCCGCAGGTCCCGGCCCATTCACCCAGCTCAGCAGGAACGATTTTCACGCGGTGTCCGGCTGGACGCCACTCGCATTCATCGAGAACCTGGGCGAGCGGCTCAAACAAAGAATTCCCGGCGCGCGCAATTCCTCCGCCGACGATCACTGCCTCGGGGTCGAGGATATTGACGAGCGACGCGATCGCGCAGCCGAGCCCGTAGACGCTCTTCCGCCACAAGAAGATGGCATCGGGATCGAGCGACTCGCAGGCGGCGACGAGCTCGTGCGTGGTGGTGAAGCGACCCTTGGAACGCTCGGCGATGTTGTGATTGCCGATCCAGTTTTCCAGTCCGCCCGGAATGCCGGTGATCGTGCGGCTGCCGTGAATATCCAGGCACATGTGGCCGAAGTGTCCGGCCCGTCCAAGCGCACCGCGGAAAAGCCGTCCATCCGCCCAAATCGCGCCGCCGACGCCAGTTCCGAGGGTAAGCAGAATTGCGTGGCGCAATCCGCGACCCGCACCTTGCCAGACTTCGCCCATCAGCGCGGCATGCGCGTCATTTAAAACCGGAACGGACAGCCCGAGAAAGTCCGACCAATCGAAGTTCTCCAGACCGTGCATGCGGCCGGGCATGAAAGCGATGCTTCGTCCATCGGCCGCCGCCAGTCCGGGCGCGGAAACGCCGATGTGTGTCGCGCTTGCGCCCACGGCGATTTCCAGCTCCCCGATGAGGCGTTTCACATTCTGCGCGAATTGCGGGACCCCGCTCTGGGCACGGTCGTCCGTTTCGGTGACGCGCGAGGCAAGCTCTTCGCCATTCGCGCTCATTGCACGACCTTTGATTTGCGTGCCGCCGAGATCGATTCCGATCGCAACCGTCATCCCTGGCCCTCGCTGACCGACCAGCCACCGTCAATCGCCAGGACCTGTCCCGTCACGAACCTGCTGCTATCGCCGAGCAACCACACGACTGCGGCATCGAGATCCTCCGGCATCCCGAGTCGGCCGCCTTGCAGCGGCTGCTTCGTGGCGATGAAAGTCCTGACCTCTTCGCTTTCGGCAGCGCGTTGCGCCATGGGCGTGTTCACCACGGCGGGAGCTATCACGTTCACGCGGACATCCTGCGGCGCATACGATGCCGCGAGGCTCTTGCTGAAGCCCAGGATTGCGGATTTGGCCGCCGCATAAGCGTGCGTGGCGAAATGGCGCGGCGAAGGGGACCACGCGAGCACGCTGCTCATGTTCAAGATCGCGCCTCCGGTGCCCTGCGCGAGGAATTGCCGAATCGCGGCGCGATTCGAATACATTACAGACGTCAGGTTGAGCGCCAGCGTGTGGTCCCAGCCTTCGTCGGTGAGCTCATGCAATGGGCCGTCGCCAAACTTGCGGCCACTTCCGCCCGCCACGTGATAGAGGCCGTCAAATGAGCCAAACGCCGCGACTGCTTCGCCGATCGCGCGCTCGGCGGTGCGGGGGTCCGTTGCGTCGCCGGTGAAAGCGAGCACTTTGCTGCCCAAGACGAGTTCCGCCGTGGTGGTCGTCTCGGGATCTTTGCCGACCACGACGACTTGCGCGCCCGCCGCAACGCATGCCTTCGCGGCGGAAAGTCCCATTCCGGTAGTTCCACCGATGATGACGAGCGATTTGCCAGTGAGAGGCGCTTGCACACCAAATGGTATGGACGCGTTTTTGCCGGTGGCAAGCACGGTGCTGTGGGCTTCCCGGAATGGCTGGGCGGTGCGCCACTGCCATTAAGTTAAGGAAGTAGGGGAGTGATAAAGTCGGTCATCCTGATGGAGCTTCAAGCGACTGAAGGACCCCGCGCCATTCACGAACACCAAATTCCGTGGGGACGTTGTTTGGGGCGGATTTGAAATTAACGAGGTCCCAACGAGTGGAGCGGGGTCCTTCGGTCGCTTAGGCTCTCTCAGGATGACTCACTTTTTCACGCGCATCAGCTCTGCTTAACTTAATGGCAGTGGGGCGGTGCGCTGGCTGGATTGCATGAGATTCAAGGATGTTTTGAGGGCGCTCGCTGTCTTCATCACCATCAATGGGCTCTGGCCGCTGGCGCGCTCGGGTCACTCAAACCTCACGACGCTCAACTTGAACTTTCGTTGCGGCATCTGGGCCAGGGCAGCGTCTCACTGCCATCAAGGCAGCTGAGCGGCGCAAGAAAGTGAGGTCATCCTGAACGAAGCGGCGAGGAACGAGCCCGAAGTGAAGGACCCCGAGCCATTCACGATCGGCATTTTACCCAGAAGTTGGCTGTGCGGTTTCGTTAACTTAATGGCAGTGGGGCGCCTCTGGCGGTCCCGCCGGGCGCGCCCCTCCATGGTTGGCTTTTCATTTTACGGAGCGAATTCGATGACGACCTGTCATCGATTTTACAGTTGCTCTAGGCGCGCACCGCGCGGAAGGCGGGGCCGAGCCAATTCAAAAGCCGGGCGGCGGTGAGGCTCTCTTCGCTTTCCGTTCCCGCGTCGATTGCAAGTTCGCCTGCCCGACCGCATAGCCATGCGCCGAGCTGCGCGGCTTCGAAAGGCTTCACGTCCTGGCCCAGCAGCGCGGCGATGACACCTGTGAGCACATCGCCCATCCCGCCGGAGGCCATGCCGGGCGTGCCGGTGGAATTGTATGCGAGATGCTCGCCGGAGCGTCCCACCAGGGTCCGCGCTCCCTTGAGCAGCAACGTGACCTTGGAAAATCGGTGGATGAATTGCCGAACGATTTCGGCGCGAGACTGACCCACAAGATCCGGCGCGAGGCGCGCCATTTCGCCGGGGTGGGGAGTGAGAACACGCTCGGCAGGGACTTCGGAGAGAATCTCCAGATGCATCGCAAGGCTGTTCAGGGCGTCGGCATCCACAACCATTGGTCTCTCCGCCGAGCGGATCAATTCGATCACCTCGCCGGCGTGTTGCTGGCCCAGGCCCGGACCGATCGCCAGGACATCGTGTGTGTCGACTGCGATTTCCGAGTAGCCCGCGACGGATTTCACCATCACCTCGTGTGTGGTGATGACGCTCAGTCGATGCGCCGCGTCGGGCGTCGCGTAGAGCGTGACCAAGCCTGCTCCGGCGCGGATGCACGCCTCCGCACACAGAGCTGCGGCGCCGAGCATTCCGGGCGAGCCCGCGATGATTCCGACGCGTCCGTAGTCTCCCTTGTGAGTGTCGAACTTTCGCCGCGGAAGAATCGCGCGCAGCTGCGCGGCCTCGGTGACTACCGCGCCCAGCAAAGCGCTGCCTGCCCGTTTGCTGAGTTCCTCCAACTGCAGGATTCGAATGCGGCCGACGTGGTTAGCCGCTTCGTCCGCGACGAGGCCGGATTTTGGAAATCCAATCGTCAGGGTCGTGTCTGCGACGACGCAACCCGCGCCGGGGCTACCCGTGTCGCCATTCAAGCCGGTAGGCAAATCGAGCGCGAAGACATG
>CBHXZU010000370.1:0-6431 GCA_966125105.1 uncultured Prosthecobacter sp. | reverse complement strand
GCCCGAACACGCCGCCGACTCCGTGACCCGTGAGGAAGCGGCAGGCTGTGAAGTCCCACCAGCTCTGGCTGAAAAAGCTGAGCCCGGTGAAGACGGAGTAAATCAGGATCGTCGCCATCAACATGCGGGCCCGACCAAACTTGTCGCCCAACGCGCCGAAAATCATACCGCCGATGCCCCACCCAATGAGGAACCATGCGGTGACGACTTTTCCAAATGCCTGAACGTCCGCCGGCGCTTTGCTCGGATCCAACGACGTCAGTGCCGGGATGCGAGCCAGCGAAAACAGACGCTGATCGAGGCAGTCGAACATCCACGCCATGGATGCGATCGAAAAAACAAACCAGTGGTATCCGGTGAGTTGTTTCCACCAAGGCGCTCTGGAGTCGGACATAGGGCGCGCGTCTTAGCGCCTAGAATCGCGGTCGGCTATGGAAAATAGCACGAATACGTAATATTTCGGAGGGCGGTTTTAATCGCGACAACGCGACGGACGCAAAGGATTCAGCGAAATTAGCGGAGCGATTTTCTCTCCGAGTTCCTCGCCCTGCGCCGGATGCCGCGCACCTTGGCCAGCTGCGCCACATCGCAAGCGCGTTCAGCGAAGCGAAGGTTTTCGGCGGATGGTCTCTGGAAGGCTCATCGCTCGAGGCAACTTGGGAAGGCCACCCTCCGGAGATTTAGCCGGGGCTATTCCAACAGTCCGCGGATGTCGTCCATGGTGAGACCTTCCATCAAGGGTTCCTCGTTTTCGACGGCCGCGGAAGCCATGGCGCGTTTCTTGGCTTGGAGGTTTAGGATCTTCTCTTCGACCGTGTCGCGGCCAATGAGCTTGTAACTCGTGACGATCTTCGTCTGCCCAATGCGGTGGGCGCGATCGGTCGCCTGGTCTTCCACGGCGGGATTCCACCATGGATCAAAATGGATCACCGTGTCGGCCGCAGTGAGATTAAGTCCGGTGCCGCCAGCTTTGAGCGAGATCAGGAAGACCGGAGCTTTGCCGTTTTGGAACTTCTGCACCTGTGCGCCGCGGTCTGCGGTTTGGCCGTCGAGGTAGCAATATTCGACGCCGTCGCCTTCCAGCGAATCGCGGATGAGGTGCAGCATTTTGACGAATTGGCTGAAGATCAAAACGCGGTGCTCACCCTCGATTGCCTCTTCGATCAACTCGCGCAGTAACTCCAGCTTTGCCGAGGCTTCCGCGGCTTCGGGCGGATTCTCGAGCCCCAGCAACCGCAGGTCACAGGCGGCCTGGCGCAGCCGCAATAGCGCTGTAAGCATGGTCATTCGCGCCTTGCCTGCGTCCTTCTCGCCGGCCATTTGCGCGATCTGACGGCGGGTCGAATCCGTCACCTGCTTGTAAAGAGCGCGCTGCGCCTCAGTCAGCTCACAATAAGCTACTTGCTCGAGTTTCCCCGGCAGCTCCGTTGCCACGGATTGCTTCAGTCGACGCAGCAAAAACGGCCGAATCCGCCTCTTTAGACGCCGAGCTTCGGGGCCAGCCGGGTCGCTTTGAATCGTCTTCTCGTAGCGCTCGCGGAAGTCGTTCCGGCTGCCGAGATACCCAGGCAGCAGGAAGTTCATCACGGACCAAAGGTCGCGCACCGAATTCTCTACCGGCGTGCCGGTGAGTGCAAAACGATGACGCGCTCGGATGGCGGTCGCGGCTTTCGCCGTTTGCGTATCGGGGTTCTTGATCCGCTGCGCCTCATCGAGGACCGCCGCAACGAACTCCCAATTTCCATAACTCGGCAGATCGCGCTGCAGGAGCGGGTAGCTCGTAATCACGAGGTCCGCCTGCCCGATTCGCGAAAAGTGCGCGCTACGTTTACTGCCTTCGAGCGCGAGGACCTGCAGTTCCGGAGTCCACCGCTCCGCTTCGGCCTTCCAGTTAAAGACCAGCGACGACGGACACACAATGAGGCTAGGCCCCTTTCCCTTCAGACTCCGGAGAAACGCGAGAGTCTGCACCGTTTTGCCGAGTCCCATCTCGTCGGCGAGGATTCCCCCCAGCCCGTTTTGCGCGAGAAAGTTGAGCCAATAGACGCCGGTCTTTTGGTAAGCGCGCAGCGTTGATTCGAGATTTCCAAGCGGAATCGGCCGGAGCTTCTCGAGATTTCCAGCACGCATCGCCCAGTCACGCCACGCCGGCGAACCGCCGACGATTAGCGCATTCTCCGCCGCGAATGCATCGAGCGCACCTGCCTGGCGGCGTCCAAGCCGATACACGCCGGGCTGCATTTGCTTCGGATCGCTGTCGCGCAGCAACTGCTCGAACTCATCGAGCAACCCCGGATCAAAGACGGCGACCTTTCCGTTCTGCCGCTTCACGTGGCTTTGGCCCGCCTGTAAAAGCCGCACGATTTCCGCGCCGGAAAAGCGGTCTCCACCCGGCGTGGAAAGGTCGTAGCGGAGGTCGAACCACTGTTCGCCGGAGCTGATGATCTCCAGCTTCGGCTCCACGCGCTCGACGTCACGCGTGACGTATTCGAATCGCTCACCGATCGTGACATCCCACTCCCGTTGCAGCCGCGGCAGCCCCTGCGCGAAGAAGGTTAGAATGCGCGTCTCGCCCTTGAGCACCAGGTCCCCTTTGCTATCCGGCCCGGAAAATCCGCAGGCGCGCAGACGCTCAAGCGCGGCGTTTTCTGCCTGTCGATCCCGGGCAAAACGCGCTAACGCTGCGCCCGTGGAATCGAGCGTAACGTGTTTATCCCCATACATTGCCTGTAGCTGCGCTGTCAGATGATTCAATGAGCCTTCGATCCGCGCGGCAAACCTGACCTCGGGTCGTTCAGCAGGCGCGGTAGACACCGTGACGTCCCCCGCTCCCTTCAGCTCAAAGAATGCAGAAAGCGCGGGCACTTCGTTTTGCAGAAAGGTCTCGGCGGCGTCCGCGGGTATCGTGACCGGCTCAACAAGCACGCGCCGATAAGCCGCCGCCAGACCCTGCGCGACTGGCTGGAATCGAGTGCCTTCAATACGCCAAGGCGCGGCCGAATCGGCCCAGAGTAATCCGGCAATCGGCGAGACTCGCAGCGTAAGCGCGCCATCCGGTCGGCGATCGAGGGTGAGCTCGGGTGAAAACGATTCGCCCGCCACCGTGACGGCCTGCGATTTTCCAAATGTCACGCCCGGATGGCCGGTCAGGATCCCGAGCAGCGAAAGCACCTCCCCTTCCCTGCACGTGATCATTCCAGGGAGTTTCCCGCCGGCGAGTCCCATCAAAGCCCGGCCGAGTTGCGCGTCCGCAGCACTGACCAGGTATTTCCCTTTCGAATCCAAGGCGCCGAGCGGCTTCCGCACTTTGCCGAGTTGAGCCTCGATCACGACCATCACCCCGCCGCGCTGCCACGATGCGAGGAAGTTTGGCGGGAGCACCACGTGCAGCGAGCACTCTTCACCTTCTTCGGTCGAAAATGGCGATGGGTATTCCGGCTTGGCGGAAGCTTTTGCCGCGGCCGCAGGCGCGGGCGATGCCGGTTGCGCAGGGGCCGCCTGGCTCCCGACGCCACCCTTGATCACCCCGAGCCCGACCGCCAGTGAGTGCGCGCAAATCAGTCCACGACGGCGCGAATCGATGCAGGTGCAGATGTTTTCGATGTCGGTGCGTGACGTAATCCGCAGGCCCGACCGGTATTCGACGTCGCCGCCACGGACGCGTCCGACCAGGTTTGGCTCTTCCCATTTCGCCTCCAGCACACGTCCGGCCGCAAGGATGGACCTGGCTTCCTTGATGGCCGTCCAGCCCCCGGCGTCGACCAGGAGTTTCTCGTTTAGCACAACTTGCGACATCGTCCTTGCCTTCGCTTGTGCGCCGCCGTGAGACAACAGGAAACACAGGGATTTCGGGGCAAGCGCTTGCCAGCCGCCCCGCCCTCCCTAAAAAGAGCCGCAGATGAAAATAGTCGCGGTGGCGAACCAGAAAGGCGGCGTCGGCAAGACGACGACTTCCATGAACCTGAGCGTCTGCCTTGCCGAACTCGGCAAGAAGACGCTGCTCGTGGATCTCGATCCGCAGGCCAATGCCACCAGCGGGCTCGGTGTGGAGCCAACGGAAAACGTGTCCGCCTACGGGCCCATGACCGGCGAATCAGCCCTGCAGGACATGATTGTGCCGACGTCGCGGGAGAACCTTTGGATTGTCCCCGCCAACCTCGACCTTGCAGGTGTGGAGGTGGAATTGATCCGCGCGGGCGATCATCTTACCCGGCTGCGGAAGGCCTTTGAGCCCCTGAAAGCTGCCGCGCCGTACGACTACGTCCTGCTCGATTGCCCCCCTTCCCTCGGAGTGCTGATGACGAATGCGCTGAGCGCCGCGGACGAGATCCTGATCCCGCTTCAATGCGAGTATTACAGCATGGAAGGATTGGCGAAGATCATCGGCGTCTGCGAGCAACTGCGTGAAGCCGGCGCGAATCCAGATCTGCAGCTCTCCGGCATCGTGATGACGATGTACTTGCGGACCAATCACGCAAACCAGGTCATCGCAGAGATCCAGAAGCACTACGGCGACGTGATCTTTAAAACGGTAATTCCGCGGACGATCCGTTTAGCAGAGGCGCCGAGCCACGGACAACCGATCGTGCAATACGAACCGGGCGGTTTGGGCGCCGCGGCTTACCGAGCGTTGGCGAAGGAGTTTGTCGGTCGCGAGGAAGTCGCCGCCAGCAACGCGACGGCGGCGTAGGACGAAAACGATTCGGAACGGGTTTCAGCTGAGGAGTGCTCTCGTCGAAAGCCGCTCTGCGCCCCGTGCTCGCTTCCCACGATTGCGCAAGCGGGTTGCGCGTCATCGCGGTTGTCGAATATACCCGGACTCTTCATGTCTGATTTGCAGCATTTGATGGAGAAGAACCGGGAGTGGGCAAACCGCATCAACGCGGAAGATCCGGGCTTCTTTCAGAGTATCGCCCAAGTTCAGAATCCAGAGTACCTCTGGATTGGTTGCTCTGATTCCCGCGTGCCGGCGAACCAGATTACCGGGCTCAAGCCGGGCGAGGTTTTCGTGCATCGCAACGTGGCAAACATTGTCGTGCACACCGACTTGAACTGCCTTTCCGTGCTGCAGTTTGCGGTGGACGTGCTGAAGGTGAAACACGTGATGGTCGTGGGACACTATGGCTGCGGCGGCGTGCTCGGCGCGTTGCGCGGGCTGCGCCTGGGGCTCGTGGATAATTGGCTCCGCCACGTGCACGACGTGCGCATGAAACACCAGGCCCTGATCGATACTTTCCCCGCGGATGAGCAGCATGGTCGGCTCGTCGAACTCAACGTGATCGAGCAGGTGGTGAACGTTTGCCAGACGACCGTGGTGCAGGATGCGTGGGCGCGAAAGCAGGACCTCACCGTGCATGGCTGGGTTTACGCGGTGCACGACGGGCTGCTGCGCAACCTGAATGTGAGCGCGTCCGACGAGAACCAGCTGATGGAGCATTACGAGCGCGCGATTACCGCCCTGAGAAATGGCGTGAAGCTCGCGGTGTAGTCGTCGGGCAGCGAATTCCTTTGAACGAAACGGGAGATTCCGCCCCGCGAATCGCTCGTGGGAGTGCGTTCGCGAGTGAAGATTCGGATTAGCGAGTTACGCCTCCCATTATCTGAGTTGCGGCTCCCATAACAGGAGTCGCGGCTCCAGCTTCGGGAGTTGCGGCTCCCATTACTGGAGTTTCGCCTCCCGTTACCGGAGTTTGACATCCCTTTACCGGAGTTTGACATCCCTTTACCGGAGTTTGACATCCCTTTACCGGAGTTTGACCTCCCATTACAGGAGTTTGACCTCCCATTACAGGAGTTTCGGCTCCAATTGCAGGGGTTACGCTTCCCGTTACAGGAGTTCAGCTTCCATTTGCATGGCTTTCCTCGAGCATTTCGCGTGTTCAGCTTGGCTGTGACGGCCGTCCGGGAGAGACTCCGCTGCGCGAGGCGCGTTGTGCACCGCGCGCGTTTGCCCGGAACGGTGTTTCGTTAAAGCCTGCGCTTGTTGCGGCTCTTCGAGCAGTGCGGCGAGACCTGCGACATGGGTTCAGGGAACTCCTAAAGCTGTTGCGGGAGCTTCCGCAGAGGTTCAGACAGCCTCCCCATCGGTTTCGAATCGGCCTTAAGCCAGTTGTTTCGCTCTTATCCACGAGAGCGCGAGGAAGATTTTCTCTGTTTGCTCCGGCATTCCTGTCCGCCGGCCCGGCAGACCTACGGCTTCTCCTTCTTCTGCCGCTTTGGCACCTCGCGGAAGGGCTTCTTCTGTTTGAAGAGTTCCACGCGCTCCTGCATGCCAGACACTTCGTCGGGGTGGGACGTCTTCGCGAGGCGCACGGCTTCTTCCTGCCACTTCACCGCTTCATCCCAATCGCCGGCTTCTGCGCAGGCGGCGGCAAGCGTGTCGATCGTCGGCGCGTGCTTGTAGTCGCTCTCGTGGCAGGCCTTCTTCGCGT
>CBHXZU010000369.1:0-6440 GCA_966125105.1 uncultured Prosthecobacter sp. | reverse complement strand
GGTAGATAGTCTCGCGGAAAAGTCGCTCTCCACTCGTTGGCGTTGACAGTGAGCCAGAGCTGCTAACCATGGGACACCTATGCAACTAAGTGAATCGGATCAGAGGGACTTTCCGGCGTTCACTCAATACGTTCGGTATGCCTTTCCGAAGCTTGAAACCAATGGCGCTGTTGTGCGGGCGGTGCGCACACACGGGGAACTGTCGGCAGCGGAGTTCAAAAAGGCAGTGACATGGGGTGAGCCGCCGTTGATAAAAATCGTGGATGGAGGCGTTAAAACCTGCGCCGGGACGAACGGTTGGTACGGTTGCACACGGAACACCACGGAAATCGAGGTCGATCTCGATCTGGTGAAGATCTTCGAAAAGAAGCCCGGTGGAAAGAAGGGGACCGACACGAATAAAGCGGGCAAGAAGGTGTACGTGGTGGGGGCGACCATCCTTCATGAGTTGTGCCACTGGGGACACAAGGTGAAGGGTGTTGCCGAGAAGACTGAAGCTGGCGACGCGTTTGAAACGGCGCTGTACGGTAAAGGCATTTGGTAATTCTTGTTATTCCGATGTCAAAGAGGAGGGGAGTTGGCGAATTGCCTTCCCGTGACCTCGCAAGCCCCGGGAACTCTGCTGCTTCGTTTCGGAGCATGGTGTTGCATCTCGCTGATTCCGCTCGCGGCGCTGGGTGATGAAGGAGCGGACTTCTTTACTGAGAAGATCCAGCCCATTCTCAAGGAGCGCTGCTACGAATGCCACTCGCATGCGTCCGGGAAAACCAAGGGAGGCCTCACATTGGATTCGCGCAGTGGATGGATTGAGGGCGGGAACTCCGGGCCGGCAATCGTCCCGAATAGGCCCGCGGAAAGTCTGCTGGTAAAGGCCGTTCGGCGGGAGGATGCAGATTCGGCGATGCCGCCCAAAAAGCCGATGCCGCATTCGGAGGTGAAGCTGATCGAAGAGTGGGTAAGCAAAGGCGCTCCGGATCCGCGAGTTGCGAGCGTTGCGGCGAAGCCGGACACCAATTGGTGGTCGTTGAAACCGATCCCCACGGTGCGCGAAGTGCGGGAACGGTTAGGCACTGCTCCCACCATCGATGCCTTTATCACGCGGAAACTGAGTGAGAATGGGCTGGTTCCCGCGCGGGAGGCGGATCGAGTGACGTTGATCCGCCGATTGTATTTCGATTTGAATGGTCTTTCGCCGACGCCGGAAGAAGTCGCTGCGTTCATAGCGGATTCCGATCCTGGCGCTTACGAGAAGCTCGTGGATCGGCTGCTTGCTTCGCCCCGTTATGGCGAGCGTTGGGCAAGGCATTGGTTGGACACCATCCATTTCGCGGACACGCATGGTTTCGAGCATGACGAGATCCGGTCGGATGCATGGCGGTTCCGCGACTACGTGATCGATGCCCTGAATCGCGACACGCCCTGGCCTCGTTTCATCCGCGAGCAGTTGGCGGCGGATGTGTTCTTTCCGAATGAGCCCACGCTCACCGCGGCGCTGGGTTTCCTCGGTGCCGGACCTTTCGATGCGAGCGCTGCGGGGACTGCGCCGAAGATGTTCGAGGCAGTGGATCGTGACGATATGCTGGTGCAGACGATGTCGTCATTTGCGAGCGTCACGGCGGGGTGCGCCCGCTGCCACGATCACAAGTTTGATCCGATCTCCCAGCAGGACTACTACTCGCTGGCCGCGGTGTTTGCGGGCGTGACGAAGGGCGACATTTTGTACGATGCGGACCCCGCCGTGAAATCAGCGCGGGAGCGTTGGCAGCGACTGGCGGCAGCGGCAGAGAGACGCGACTGCGCGATTCTGCTCGGGGCGGAGGCGCAGGAGATCGCATCAGAATGGGAGAGCCGCGCCGGTTCAGCGAAGCCGTGGGAAGTGGCGGCGCTTTCCGAATACAAATCGAGCGGCGGGGCGACGCTAACGCCGCAGCCAGACGGCGCTTTGATCTCGGAGGGACAGCGGCCGGATAAGGAAGCACTCACGCTGCGTTTCAGGCCCAAGATCACTGCGATTACGGGCGTTCGCCTGGAAGTGTTGTCGGATCCGGCGCTGCCGAAGGGTGGTCCGGGACGCCAGGACAACGGAAACCTCCATCTGAGCGAGTGCGAGATTTACATCGATGGCCCTGGTGGAGCGCGGCAGATCAAGATCGCTCGCGCCACCGCGGACTTCAATCAGCAGGACTGGACGATCCAACACGCGATTGATGGCAATGAGAAAACCGCATGGGGCATTTATCCGCGCGTCGGGGAATCGCACACGGCGGTGTTTGCTTTTGCCAGGCCACAATCGATCGAACCCGGCGCGAGTTTGCGCGTGGTGCTAAAGCAATTGCATGGCGCGGGACACGTGATCGGGAAACTACGCCTGGCCGTCACAGAGGCGCCTTCGCCGGAGTCAGGCGCGGCACCTTCGGCCGTCGTAGCGGCTCTCGCCGTGCCGCCAACTGCGCGAAGCGAAAACGATCGCCTGAGCATTGCCGCGCATGCCGTGCAAGCGCGGTCCTCGGCGGAGTTGGCGAAATTGCCGCCTCAAGCGCGCGTGTATGCTGCCGCGCCCGCCGTGATGCGGAAGGATGCGAACGTCGCGATGACCGAGCCGCGTATCATCCACGTGCTGGCTCGTGGAGAATTGGACAAGCCTGTCGAGGTGGCGAATCCGGGCGCGCTCGCTTGTATCGGTAATCTCCCTGCGCGCTTCGACCTTCGAAATCCAAAAGCGGAAGCGACCCGGCGAGCAGCGCTCGCAGACTGGTTGGCGAATGAGGGTAATCCGCTTACTTGGCGCAGCATCGTGAATCGCGTTTGGCATTACCATTTCGGGCGCGGGTTGGTGGATACGCCGAATGACCTTGGACGAATGGGCAGTTTGCCTTCGCACCCGGAATTGCTGGATTGGCTTGCTACTGAGTTTCGTGATTCCGGCGGCTCCCTGAAAAACCTGCACCGCCTAATCCTGACGAGCGCGGCGTATCGCCAGGCGTCGACGGGCCATGCGGCGGCGGCGAAGATCGATGGAGACAACCGCTTGCTGTGGCGGGCGAATCGACAACGGATCGATGCAGAATCCTTTCGCGACATTGTGATGCAGAAGTCGGGCAAACTGGATTTCGCGATGGGTGGTCCTGCCGTGATGCATTTCAAACTTGGCCCGCCGGTGCAAAGCACGCCGACGCTCGATTACACTGCATTTGGGTGGGAAAAGCCGGGCGTGAATCGACGCAGCATCTACCGCCTCGTCTATCGCAATATCGCCGATCCGTTCATGGTCGCGATGGATTTTCCCGACGCCGCGCAGCTCGCACCGGTGCGCCCGTTCTCCGCCTCTGCCTTGCAGGCGCTCGCGTTGTGGAACGACGACTTCGTGCTCTACCACAGCGAGCAGCTTGCCGCGCGGGTGGAATCCTCCGCGCCGACCACCGCGGAACGAGTGCAGGCAATTGTAAGGCAACTCTTCTACCGCGAACCCACTCCTGGCGAGGCCCGCGACTTTTCCGCGCATGCCGAGAAGCATGGCCTCGCCGCGCTTTGCCGCGTGCTCTTCAATAGTAACGAGTTTCTCTTTGTGAATTGACCATGAACGACGCATTTCATCTCGGCCGTCGCGATTTCCTCCGGGTTGCGGGTGGCGGGTTCGGCGCGATGGCGTTGGGGCACTTGCTCGGGACCGATGCGGACGCGGCATTGCTCACGGGGAAACTGCACCACGCGCCGAGGGCGAAGCGGATCATTCAGCTTTTCATGAACGGCGGTGTGAGCCCGATGGACACCTTTGATCCGAAGCCCGAACTCACGCGTTTGCACGGGCAGAAGCTTGGGCCGAAGGAGCGCCCGGAAGGGCAGACGGGCGATTGCGGCGCGCTGATGAAGTCGCCGTTTGAGTTTAAGCAACACGGCCAGTGCGGGCGCTGGGTGAGCAGTGTGTTTCCGCACATGGCCACGATCGTCGACGACCTGGCCTTCCTCATGGCGATGACCACGAAGACGAGCGTGCACGGTCCGGGCAGCTACATGATGAATACGGGATTCCTTCTGCCTGGATTCCCGTGTCTCGGCGCGTGGGTGAGTTATGCGCTCGGGAGTTTGTCTGACAACCTGCCGACGTTTGTGGTGCTGCCCGACGCGCGCGGGCTGCCCTACAATCAGCAAGGAAACTTCTCGGCCGGGTTCCTTCCCGCGATGCACCAGGGGACGCTGATCGAGAAGGGCATCCACGATCTCTTTCCGAATGCGCGCTACAAGTTCGCTACTCGGGACGCCGATCGCGACGGGATCTCGCTGCTGAACGAAATGAACCGCGCGCATGCTGCGGCGCATCCCGAGGATTCACGGCTCGTTGCGCGCATCGCCGCCGCCGAACTCGCCGCGAAGATGCAGCTGAGCGCGCCGGAAGCCTTTGACGTCTCGCGCGAAAGCGCATTCACCCGCGCCGCCTACGGCCTGGACAATAAAGTCACCGAAGACTTCGGCCGGCGATGTTTACTTGCACGAAGGCTGGTGGAGCGGGGGACGCGATTTGTGCAGGTTTGGAGTGGTCCGCAAGGCGCGACGAATAATTGGGACAACCATGGAAGCATCCCCAAGGAGCTTCCACCGATCGCGGCGAGCATGGATCAGCCTGCGGCCGCCCTCGTGCGCGATCTCAAGCAACGCGGGCTGCTGGAAGACACCTTGGTGATTTGGACCACGGAGTTTGGCCGCACGCCGTTCGCGCAAGGCGGCGACGGACGCGATCACAATGGCGGCAGCTTCGTGACGTGGCTCGCGGGCGGCGGGGTAAAGCCGGGCGTCGCATACGGCCAGAGCGATGACTGGGGTTGGAAAGCCGCAGAAGGGAAGACGTGGTGCTACGACTTGCACGCGACCGTGCTGCATTTGCTTGGGATCGATCACACGAAGCTCACGTGGCGGCAGAATGGCATCGATCGCCGGCTTACGGACGTGCACGGGCGTGTTATCAATGCGGTATTGAGCTGAGTGGACTTGAAGCTACTGGCGCGGATCGTGGCTTTTTGAGGCGCGCTTGTTTGGTGACTCCCGCCGCCACTTCGGAAACCAAAGCCACCACAGCTGCAGGCCATCGGTCGGTACATTTTCGCGGCCGATTGCCATGCGCGAGGGAATCAGGCATCCAAGAAAGGTCACCCAGGCGGAAGCCACCATCGCCACGGGACTCGTGACGATTGCGAGCCAGATCATGGTCGTGAACTCGGATAGCTGGTTCATAAATTCACGGTGTCCGGACGTGTGGGCCGGCGTTCCCCAAGCCTGGCCGTAGAAGATCCAGGTCATCAGCACTGCGAGGAGCAGTGAAGCGATCGGCCCTCCGAGCACGATCGTCGAAAGCTGACAGATCGAGTAGGCGAACATGCCCTCTTCCACGTGCACCATGCCATGCACAGGGAGGATGCGGATTTCCCAATGGGTGCCGTTGTGTTCGAAGGAATGCAACAGCCGCCCGCTGCCCAATCGCACCCGGTCCACCTTGGCATCCACCCAACGGGCGGCCAGGAAATGCCCGCCTTCATGGAGGATCAAGGTGATCCAAGAGAAGACATAGAAGAGCATGACGGTCACCACGGCGATCAAAAGACCGTACAAAATGGCCGTCAAAACAGTGAACATTGCACGGCATCAAGCAGATCGCGGGCCGAGCGATTTCCGTCGTTGCAGGGCGATGGATCCCTTGTCACTGAACCGGCGCGGCGCTTACTTCAAAGGCGCTTACGTCGAGCGTTCCAGGAATCAGGAATTGGTCATGACTGGGCCCGATTTCGAAAGCATAAGCGACGCCCCCGATCTTTAGTCCTTTCAAGTGTTGCGCGACGAAGCCGTAGAAGTCCCCCCGGATGGAACTGCCGGAGACGTTCCCTTTGATGATGATGCTCGCGATTTCCGCGCGCTTTGCCGGGTCATCATCCACGGTCTGGAGGACGTCTCCGTTGCCGAAACCGTTTGCTCCCTCTTCCATTGCGCCGGCCACGATGCTGCTCGCGCGCCAGTCTCCATTGACGATGACTGATCCGATCGAGGCGTCGGCGTCGAAGTAGCTGTAATCCTCCTCCGGCGCACCGGTCAGGAGGATGCCAGCCAGGATCTCCGCCTGATACACGCTCCCTTTGATTTGGACGCGCTCGATCGCGAGATTCGGCTGGCCATCCGGATCGCCGTGTCCGCCCGCGGCAATAAACACCCGGTTGTTTCGATTGCCCACCAAGTCGCCATGGACGACGACCGATCCAATTCGGTTCAGCGAGTAGATCCCGCTGGTGTTTTTCAGCGTTTCGCCCGCCGGGACGGCCCCGGCCATGATAGAGCCATAGATGATGACTTTCTTCAGGTAATCCTCGGCACGGAAGTATCCGGTATCCTCAGCACTACCGCCCACGATATTCCCTTTCAGTTCGAACAATTCGACGTCGCCGATGCACCGAATAGTC
>CBHXZU010000368.1:0-6446 GCA_966125105.1 uncultured Prosthecobacter sp. | reverse complement strand
TCGTGGTCGTGAGCATTCGCAAGCAATACGCCTGGCAGGCTTACAAGATCATGCATGGGCTCTGGGGGATGGGGCAGATGATGTTCAGCAAATACATCATCGTCGTCGACGAGGACTGCGACGTGCACAACCTGAGCGAGGTGATGTTTCGCGTCTGCGCGAACACGGATCCGCAGCGGGACACGATGTTTACCAAGAACCCGACGGACGCTCTCGATCACGGGCCCACGATCCCGTGCATCGGTTCACACATGGGAATCGATGCGACGCGCAAGTTGGCGACGGAGGGCTACACTCGACCGTGGCCGGAGATGCTGAAGATGGATTCCGCCGTGGCAAAGCGAGTGGAGGAACTGATGGCGTCGCTGCAGGGCGGCGGTAACATGCGGGCATGATCTGCAGTTTCCGGTATGGGCTCATTGCGCTCGCGATCTCGTTGCTGGGAGCTTGCACCACAAAGGATGATTGGGTGTGCGGCGGCAGCTACAAGACTACGGCTGAGCTTGAGCGGGCGCATGGGAAGCTGGAGCCGGCAGCGCCTTCGGCTACGACGAGGTATTAACCGGGGAGCGAAACACTAAACACTAAAGACGGAGTGCTTCCCGCCTTCGAAAAGCTCCTTCTGGAATCGAGCTAAACGGAAAGGGAAGAAGATGGAATGAGTTGCTCGAGGAGGGGGATCAGAGTGCGGAGGCGGTCAGCTTCGGCTTTGGCAATTTTGGGATCGAGGCCGGTGTTGGAGTCGAGGAGTTCAGCGGCGGCAAACATGGAGGTTACAGCGCGCTCAATGATCGCGATGTCGTTTGTGTTCATATACTAACTTTCGAGTGAGAGGCCTCATCAGGGCGGGTTTTTGACGCGCCCGCGTGAGGTGCTTTCACGCGATGTGCACGATCGGCTATCTTCGCTGCGCTTCGGTTCTAGGTCGACGGAGGGGATTGCGGGTGCGGAGCCCACGCCGCGATGCGAAAAGCAATTCTGGCAATCGCTATAGCCACCGTCCCCGAGCCGATCTTCACCATCCCTGACTTCGGGGATCCTTTCTGGAGCCAGCCATTTTCGAAGGTTTTTACCGTCGCATCCCTTGCGTCGGCGCGGTCGGAGCGGTTCGGAAATTCTTCTTTCGCTTCATTCGTCGCTTCTTGCCGGCGCGTTTATTTGGAGACCCGTCGTCTTCCTTGTTGCCGGTAATGTTTGCCACGACTGCGTTGCCAGCGAGGAGGACTGCGCCAAGCGCGACTTTCGCGGCTGTCACTATAGAACTGCCAATGGAGGAGGCGTCCATATATGCGGAATCGAGAGCTAATTCGGAATGGGTTGCCTCCACAGATCCGGGAGGGGCGCTCAACCGATTCAGCAGGTGCTGCCGCTCGCATTTTCTCCCGAGGACTTAGCGCGGGTCGGCAGCATTTCCTTTGGTTGCGTTCCGCTGTGGTGACCGACAGGGTTCATTCAATCCTTTCAGGATCGATCCGGGCTATTGTGAGGACGCTGTGCCTGGAGAGAGCGACTTGGCTCGCGCAAGAGCACATCCACTTCTTCCGATTACTATGGCTGAAAAATTTATGCAGCAGGTTCTAACACCCGCGGTGCAGGCGGCGCAGGACCTATATTTTGGTCGTCATCAAGTGGTCGAGCATGCGCCCGAGCGCGACGCGCTATCGGAGGAGGAGATGACGCACATCGCGAGCCGCGACAGCTTTTATCTCGCGACGACCAACAGCGATGGCTGGCCTTACGTCCAGCATCGCGGCGGGCCGCCCGGCTTCTTGAAGGTGCTTGGGCCAAATCTCCTGGGGTTTGCGGATTTTAAAGGGAATCGACAGATGCTGAGCACCGGCAATTTGTCCGGCGACGACCGGGTTGCCCTCTTCCTCATGGATTACCCGCGGAAAGAGCGATTGAAGCTGCTGGGGCACGCGCGGGTCCTCGATGCGCGGGAATACGTCGAACTGGCCGACCAACTCAGTCCTGCGCCGGAACTGCGCAGCAAAATCGAGCGATTGTTTCTGATCGAAGTCGTGGGGTTCGATTGGAATTGCCCGCAGTATATCACGCCGCGTTTTACCGCTGACGAGGTCGCGGAACAGGTGGAGCCACTCAAGACTCGGATCGCGGAATTGGAGCGGAAGCTTCGAGACCTCGCGCGCTGAGCATGATGCTGCGGGAAAGAAGGGATAAAGCCTGTAGCGTCGGTCCGTGACCGTCGCTGATCGATGTGCCCGACGAGCGTAGGCCGCCGCCGCGTCGAAGCGGGCGGGTCGAGAAGCTCGACAAGGACACGGAATGCGTCGACCATGCGGCGGATAGGAGCGCGCGTCGGACGCGTGCTTGAAACACCCTTTGAACGATGAATCCCCAAACCATCCTTCGCGGCGTAAGCGCGCAATCGCTCAATGCTGCTCACCGAATCACCAGCCTTGCTTTCGCGCTCCTGCTGCTCGTGTCCCTGGCCGGCGTGGCGAGGGGCGCGCTCAATGCGGTGGTGGATCTCGCCGGAGCGACCTTTTCGCACGGGGTGAGCTTCACGCGCACGAGCGCTCCGGCCACCCTGGATGCGAGCAGTCGCTACGCCTACAAGATCGAAGGCACGGTGCACGGCACGGGGTTGCTCAGCGCAGCCGTTTCCACCAACACGGACGTCGGCGATTTCCTCGATCGCGTCCAACCGGGATCGTCGAGCCTGCTCTCCGGCATTTACGAAAACCCGGGCGGAGTCCTTCCGTTCACATTCATGGACCGGCATTTCGAGGGCACAACCTCGACGCCACTCGGCAATATCTTTGTGGCCCTCGATGCTGTCGGGGTGGTCGACGCCACGGGGTTGGTGAGTTTCTCGGTGTCCAACGTGACGGTGACCTTCGGTGGCTCGCCACTGGCGGGGGGACTGCAGTTTGAAGACGGCTCAAAGGCCACGATCGCGGTTTCGCCGAAGCCGATTTTCTCGAAGGCCGGCTACACGGGACTGGGAGGAGGCGAGAACTATGGATTCATTCATTTCAACACGACAGCGGCGGGCAAGCTCACCGGGTTCCTCTTCAGCGACGGGCGCAAATATCCTTTCGCTGGGAAGTTCGATGACCAGGGTGTGTTTACCAAAACCTTCCGGCGTCCGGGGATTGGCGGAGCGGCGGCGCAGAGCGTGGCGCTGAACCTTCGACTGGCCGCGGATGGGGAGAGCTTCGACGGCGAGTTTGGCGCGGCGGCTTTTTCCGGCGAACGCGATGAGCAGGGCACGAACGTCGCGCCCGCGGCCGAAGCCGGCACGCATAACGCCTTGCTCGCCGTGACGGATCTTACGCCGGCGGGTGGGCCATTGCGCGGCATCCTCGCGCTGAAGATCCGGCCCACCGGCGCCGCCACCTTCGTGGGTGCGTTGCCCGATGGGACGCTGGTGAAAGGCGCGTCGCAGATCTCGATCACGGGGAAACTGCCGATCGCTGTGGGATTGTATAAAGGGAAAGCCGGCTTCCTCGCCGGGGAGAGTGCGTTGGCGCAAACCGACCTGCTTCGCTGGACTGGGGCGCTGCATTGGACGAAGCCGGCGGGATCGGCGGGCCTCTACGGACAGACGGGCCTGACCAACGTCGCCGCCGGATTGGCCGGCGCGCGGTATGTGCCGCCCGCGGCGAATGCCCGTGTGCTGTCTGATCTTACCACCTCGAATGGGGCAGCGACCGTCACGCTGTCCACGGGAAATCTGTCGGCTCCGGTCAGCAAAGCGGTTACCGTGGATGCTAAGAACAAGGTGACCATTGCGACGCCGGGCGCGGACAAACTCTCGATCAAGATCGCGGCAAAGACCGGCCTGTTCTCCGGCAGCTTTTTGGATGGATCCGCGCGGCGGAAGCTCAAAGGGATCTTTGTGCAGGATGTGCCGGGGGCGCAGACTGGGGATGGTTTCTTTTTGGGGACGGATGCGGCTGGGCGGGTTTTGGTCGAGGCGAACTAAGGGCTGTTCGTTTGGCGTTGGTCTATGACCGTCGCTGACATTGAACGCTTCAGCCTCGCCTTTTCTGACGTTCGGGGATTCCGTTTGGGGTGATGAAGTTCTTCGCCATTGGCGATGGGAATAAGCGGATCTCCTGCCCGGACCGTTACTGCGCGGATCTCGATGGCAGTGACACGACGCTGATTTGGGACCCAGCCTTGGTGGAGATGCCGATCCGAGCGATGGTGCTGACGATTCATCCGAAGGGCGAAGGGGAACGCGACGCGGCGTTTTCGTATGTGATGCGGCAGGCGCAGGAAGCGGGGCGCAATCCGGTCGTCAGCGACCATGTGGCCATCTTTTCTCGCGGGCGGGAATCGAGCCCGGAAGGCGGTTTCGTCTTGTACTTCTGGGAGGCAGGATTTGGGAACCAGGTCGCCATTTTCTCGCTCACCGTCGCCGAATCCATGGATGGCTCGCCGGAGTGTCTGCGGATCGAAAACGATCTTTCCGGGATGATGCAGAGCTTGGTCGAGCGGCGGGGTGAGGAGCAATTCAGTACCGCCCTCCTCGAGAAGGATCGCAAGCGCATCCAGGAAGCGCTGCGCCTTCTGAATGCTTCCGGCACTGGAGACGAATGGACGGTGCTGCAGCGAAATTACGACGCCGCGCTGGCTTCCAGTGATCGCTTTCTTGCGAGCAAGGTCGGTCTGCTTTTGGGAGAGCTGATGCGCAGGGAAGTGCCTGCGCTGGGATGGTCAGTGAAAACCGACGACCGCGGACGTTCGCTCGCGCTGGACCTGGGCGATACTGGAGCCGCCAATTTTCCGGTGGATATGGTTCTCAAACGATTTGAGCGCCACGAGCAGGTTAATCTGCGCGTGCTCGCGGGGTATGCCTACGATGCGTTGGAGGAAGTTTTTGGGAAACTCGAGCAGGGCGCGTGACGTGTGGGGCCCGCTCCGAGAGGAGCATCGGCTCATCGGACGTGGGTGAATGCGATCGTCGCCAAGTGGGAGAATATGAGTGTTGCGCAAAGGCCAGCTTGATGAAACCGAGCGATTGCACGTCGATACAGGCCAGTCGGTCGCGGTGCATGTTGGGGGTTGCGCGAGAGCGCGAGTGAATCTAAACCGCGCGGCTCGCATGGCATTTCTCAACGACAATTACCTCAAGCTCAAGGCAGGCTATCTTTTTCCCGAGATTGCCCGCCGTGTGAAGGCTTTCACTGACGCGAATCCCGAGGCTGCCAGGCGCATGATCCGCTGCGGCATCGGGGATGTGACGGAACCACTGCCGGCGGCTTGCCGCGCGGCGATGCACAAGGCGGTCGATGATCTCGGCACGCGGGAGAACTTCAAGGGCTATGGGCCGGAGCAGGGGTATGAGTGGCTTCGCCATGCGATCGCGGAGAATGACTACCGCAAGCACGGCATCGAGGTGGCGGATGATGAGATCATCGTGAGCGATGGGTCCAAGTGCGACACGGGCAACATTCTCGATATCCTCGGCGCGAAGAACGTGATTGCGGTGACTGACCCGGTTTACCCCGTTTACGTGGATACGAACGTGATGGCGGGTAATACCGGCGAGGCGACGGAGCAGGGGAGCTACGCGGGTTTGGTTTATCTCAAGTGCGACGAGGCGAATGGTTTCGTCCCGGCGCCGCCGAGCCAGCACGTCGACATCGTTTACCTTTGCTCGCCGAACAACCCGACGGGCGCAGCAGCGACACGCGCGCAACTCGAGGCGTGGGTGAAGTTTGCCCGGGAGAAGGAGGCCATCATCCTGTTCGACGCAGCTTACGAGGCCTACATCACGGAGGCGGGCATTCCGCATTCGATTTACGAGATTCCGGGCGCCCGCGAATGCGCGATCGAGTTCCGCTCGTTTTCCAAAAATGGCGGGTTTACGGGCACGCGTTGCGCGTTTGTAGTGGTGCCGAAGACGCTCATGGCGAAGACGGCATCGGGCGAGAAGAAGCCGCTGCATCCCCTGTGGTTGCGCCGGCAGACCACGAAGTTCAACGGGGTCTCTTACATCGTGCAGCGCGGCGCGGAAGCGATTTACTCCGATGAAGGCCAGAAGGAGGTGCGCAGCCTGATCGAGCACTACCTGGGCAATGCGAAGATCTTGCGCGAAGCGGCAAACAAGGCCGGCTGGCCGACGTGGGGTGGCGTGAATGCGCCGTACATTTGGGTGAAGTGCCCGGGCGGACTTACGTCGTGGGAGATGTTCGACAAAATGCTCAACGAGGCGAATGTCGTCATCACGCCGGGCGCTGGATTTGGGGCGGCAGGCGAGGGATATTTTCGGATCAGCGCGTTTAACTCGCGGGCGAATGCGGAGGAAGTCGCGCGCCGGATCCTCGCGCTGAAAGTTTGACCCGGCGTTGCCTCGA
This sequence comes from uncultured Prosthecobacter sp., assembly GCA_966125105.1. Taxonomy (GTDB): domain Bacteria; phylum Verrucomicrobiota; class Verrucomicrobiia; order Chthoniobacterales; family Chthoniobacteraceae; genus SXWH01. The sequence continues at coordinate 114 of CBHXZU010000368.1, read as the reverse complement.
GGCTGGCGGTTTACGTCCGACCGGAGGAATGCTGTCCACGTAGGGCCTTAAAATGAAAAACGCGACCCGGTCAGCCGGGTCGCGGTTTCCTTTTGGCGGGGGGGGGGCCGGCTG
>CBHXZU010000367.1:0-6446 GCA_966125105.1 uncultured Prosthecobacter sp. | reverse complement strand
CGTGCAAATGGATTGGTCCACCTGGCAGCCGCGCGAGCGGGCAAACCTGTGCTTCATCGTGAAGGACGGCCGCGTGTTGCTCATTCGTAAAAAGCGCGGGCTTGGCGCCGGGAAAATCAATGGGCCCGGCGGGAAACTCGAGCCGGGGGAGACCGCGTATGATGCCGCCGTGCGAGAGGTGCAGGAGGAGATCGGCGTCACGCCGCTAAACCTCGAAAACCGCGGCGTGCTGCATTTTCAATTCGTCGACGGATACAGCCTGCACTGCGTCGTTTTTGTCGCGCGCGACCTCGAAGGCGAGCCGATCGAAACGGACGAGGCCACGCCGTTCTGGGTCCCCATCTCGGAGGTGCCGCTGCACGAGATGTGGGAGGATGACCAATACTGGCTTCCCCAGGTTCTGGGCGGGGAGTTCTTCCAGGGCTGGTTCATCTTCGATGGCGACAAGATGCTCAGCAAACGCGTGGAGTTCCTGCCATGCCCCGAGTAATCGTCGCCGGCTGCGGATTCGTGGGTCTTGCCACGGCGCGACTGTTCCAAAGCGAGGGCTGGGAAGTTCTCGGCTTGACCCATTCGCCTGACTCAGCAGAGCGCCTGACGACCAGCGGACTTCGCGCGATTGCGGCGGACATCTCGCAACGCGCGTCGCTCGCCGCGCTCGATGCAGAGCGCGGCGCCGATGTGGTAATTCACTGCGCGAGTTCCAGTCTCGGTGGCGCGGAGGCGTATGAGGCAGTGTACCTGCGCGGCTGTGAAAACCTCATGTCCGAACTGGCTCCAAAGCGGTTCATCTTCACGAGCAGCACAAGCGTCTATGCGCAGACGGATGGCAGTGAAGTGACCGAGGAAAGTGCTGCCGAGCCGCCGCGTGAGACCGGGCGAATCCTGCGCGCCGCGGAGGATGTGGTCTTGAAAGGCGGCGGCATTGTCGCGCGCCTCGCCGGCGTGTATGGGCCGGGCCGCTCCGTGTTGCTGCGGCGCTTCTTTACCGGAGAAGCGGTGATCGAAGGGGACGGCCACCGGCTCATCAACCAAGTCTATCGCGACGACATCGCATCCGCACTAAAGGTGCTCGCGGAAGCGGGAAAGCCCGGCATTTACAACGTGGTCGATGATACCCCGATGCCGCAGCGCGAACTCTACGTGTGGCTGGCACAGCGCTTCGAGATGCCGCTACCTCCGGAAGGTCCCATCAATCCGAACCGCAAACGCGGCTGGACGAGCAAGCGGGTTTGCAACGCCAAACTGCGGACGCTCGGCTGGCAGCCGCGATTTCCATCCTTCTTTGCCGCGGTGGATAAGGCTGCGAAATTGGTCGAATTGGCGCGAGCGACGCCGGGGATGTAAGGAGCCGTCTAAAAATGTTACGGGGAGAGCAAGAGGAGGACGCCGCAAGCACGCTTGCGTGGTAGCACGGTTCGCCGGAGCGGTAAGGACCGAGCGATTCAAGACGCGGCCATGAGTCGGTGATGCTCTGGCATCAAACAAACCGCGAAGCGGCCGACTCTGTGGCGCGGCTTGCCAAAGCTGCGAAGAAGAGTGCCGGCCTCGGACGCTGCTGGTGAGTGCCGGGAGAGGCTTGGATGCCTGTAGGGCATGAATCTTTGCTCATTGCAGAAGCTAAGGTGATTCCCGGCGCCCCTTCGCCTGCGCCAAGGGGGAGAGTGAATCCTGTGAGTAGCGTAATTATTCCCGCATTTAAACAACACCCAGAGAGAAGGTTTCGTATCTTGCGCTTTGCGCGACTCGACCGGATTCGATTGCAAAAGCCCAGATCTCCAGCAGCTTGAGCCGCGCTCCGTCCCCGGCCGGGATTTCCATGGAAGTCCAGAAACTTTAAGGTGAATTGGTGGTTTAAGCTTCATCCATGAAATCTGCTCCGAACTATCGCCGCTGGATTGTCCCCGGTGGCTGGCTCCTTACGGCGGCCGCCGCTTTTTCGATTGGTCGCATGTCCAGCTGGCTCGAGGAGCCGGTGAATCCCGCGGCCGCGGTTCAAGGCGCGGGCGCCGCAGCCGGAAGCTCGGCGGGGGCAGGAGGAAGCGGCCTGGGTGAAAATCGGCTCGGCCTTCCGACCACTTTGTCGGGCGAAAATGGCCAGTCGCTTACCGTCTCGGAAATCACGGGCGGTCAGCCGCTCGATGCCTGGCTGAAGAAACTGATGGCGCAGGACGACGACATTTACCGCCTGCAGCATTTCATGAAGCTCTTTGACGCGCTGCGCACGCCGGAGGACATCATGACGGCGCTGAAGATCATGGCGCCGAATGGCCGTGGCCGCGGCATGCGTTTCACCGAATATTCGATGCTGCTGCAAAAGCTCACGCAGATCGATCCCAAATCCGCGCTCACCTACGCCACCGAGCAGAATGGCGGCGAGCGTTTCATGGCGACGGGCACGGTATTGCGCACCTGGACCAAGACGGAGCCCGAGGCGGCTCTCGCTTGGGCGAAGGAACATGGTGTGCAGCCCCAGCAAGAAGGTGATGCCAATAACGATCGGGGTGGCAACGACAACTGGGCGCTCGCTAGCGTGATTACTCAGCTTGGCAAAACGAACCTCGACCGCGCGATCCAGGAAGCGTCCAGCGGCGAACTCGGCCGCACAGCCGGACGCGCGGCGGATTCGCTCTTGAATGAGGCCTACGATCAACGCGGCGCGGAAGGCGCCAAGAAGATCGCCGACTCGCTGCCGGATGGGCAGTTCAAGAACGATTTCCTCCAGCAGTTGGCCGGGCGCCTCGCGAAGGACGATCCCGCAGGAGCGAGTGATTGGGCGATGTCCATGGCAACGGGTGACGCAAAGCGCCGCGCCTTGGGACAGACGGTGGAGGCATGGCTGCAGGCGGACCAGAGCAAGGCGCTCGCATTTGTGTCGCGACTGCCCGTGGGACCCGATTCCGATTCGGCCCGCAGCCAGACGGCGCAGACCGTCGCTTCGACGAACCAGGCCGCCGCGATCGAGCAGATCTCGAAGATCAGCGACGCCGAGCGTGCCGCTCGCACGGTGCGCGAAATCGCTGGCAACATGGCTCGCAAAGACCAGGCCGCGGCGCAGCAGTTCGTGGCGGCGAGCCCGATCGTCGATGAATCGAAGGCGCAGATCGCTCAGCAGATCTCGCAGCCCCGCGGCGATCGTGGCGGAGATTTCCGCGCGCGGTTCGGCGGGCCCGGCGGCGGGGGACCTGGTGGTTTTGGCGGGCGGCGCGGAAACTAAACCAGCTCTCAGCACACCATGCTCCCACATGACTTTCGCGGCGGAAATCTCGACCGCCGTCGCTTCCTCGCAGGCGTAGGCCTCGCATTCCTCGGAACACCGGGCCTCTTCGCCGAAGCTCTGACGCTCACGCCGAAGCAAACCGAGGGTCCGTTTTACCCCGACAAACTCCCGCTCGATACGGACAACGATCTTTTGGTGATCAATGACGGGATCACGCGCGCCGTCGGCGAAGTCACCTACGTGAGCGGCCGCATTCTCGGCCCCGATGGTTCGCCCATCCGCAACGCCCTCGTGGAAATCTGGCAGTGCGACGCGAACGGCGCATATCTTCACACCCGCACGGGCAACGGAGACAAGAAGGACCAAAACTTCCAAGGCTTCGGGCGTTTCATCACCGGCAGCGATGGCCGGTATCTTTTCCGCACGATCAAACCCGTGCCGTATCCCGGTCGCACACCGCACATTCACTACGCGGTGAAAATGAAGGGCCGCGAGAAGTGGACGACGCAGTGCTACATCAAGGGCCATCCAGGCAACGAGAAGGACGGCATCTGGAAGGGCATCCGTGACGAAAAGCAGCGCAATGCCGTGACGGTGGATTTCAATCCGTTGGCCGAAGCGAAAGCGGGCGAGTTGGCCGCGACCTTCGATATCGTGATGGGTTACACGCCGGAGCTTTAGGCTAAGGCTTACAACTATGCGTTCCGGATACCTTGCCCTGGCGGGCTCGATTGCACTGTCGTTTTGTCTTCAAGCAGCGGAGCCGGGCGGGGCTTCGCACTGGCCACAGTGGCGGGGCCCGATTGCGTCCGGAGAGGCCCCGAATGCGAAGCCGCCGACCGCGTGGGGAGAAGACCGCAACATCAAATGGAAGGTGCAATTGCCTGGCTTCGGCAATTCCACGCCCGTGATTTGGGGCGATTGCATCTACCTGGCGACTGCGATCACGGAAGCCGACCCCGCTACCGCGACCGAAGCGATTGCTCCGGCTCAACCGGCGCCTGATGCGGCGCCAACCCAAGGCGGGGATGGAAATCGCCGGCGTCGTGCAGGAGGTGGCGGCGGTGGTTTCCGCAGTGAGGCGCCGAAAGGCAAAACGAAGTTCGCATTGCTCGCGCTCGATCGCGGCACCGGAAAGATCGTGTGGCAGAAGACCGCGAGGGAGGAAGTGCCCCACGAAGGGCATCATCGCGACGGCAGTTTCGCCTCGGCTTCTCCGCTGGTGGACGGTGAGCGGATCTACGTCTCCTTTGGTTCCCGCGGTCTGTATTGCTACGATCTCGAGGGAAATCTGAAATGGGAGAAGGACCTGGGCGACATGCAGACGCGCAATGCGTTTGGCGAAGGCGCTTCTCCCGCGCTGCATGGTGACGTGCTCGTGCTGAATTGGGATCACGAGGGCGAAGACTTCGTGGTTGCCCTGGATAAGAAAACGGGCGTTGAGAAGTGGCGGCAGAAGCGCGACGAGCCGACATCATGGAGCACGCCGTTGGTCGTGGTCCACGAGGGAAAACCGCAGGTGGTCATCAGCGCCACAAACCGCGTGCGTTCCTATGATCTCGCCACTGGCGAGCAAGTGTGGGAAGCGAGCGGCAGGACGGGGAATGTCATCCCTACGCCGGTTGCTTCGTTCGGGATGGTTTACGCGATCAGCGGGTTTCGCGGCGCGGCGCTGCTGGCGATCAAGCTCGGCGCGAGTGGGGTGGTCGACGGCACCGACGCGATTGCGTGGAAGCACGGAAAGAGCACGCCGTACGTGCCGTCGCCATTACTCGTCGGTGAGCGCCTCTATTTCCTCTCGGGGAACAATGCTCTGCTTTCGTGCTTCAATGCCAAGACCGGCCAGCCCTATTACGAGGCTCATCGCTTGAGCGAATTGGGTGGCGGCGTTTATGCATCCCCGGTAGCGGCCGGCGGTCACGTGTATATCGTGGGACGGGACGTAAAAGCCGTGGCCCTCAAAACGACCGACCAGCCCGAGGTGGTTTCCGTAAATGTGCTCAATGACCGGGTGGACGCGTCACCAGCGATTGCCGGCAATGAGATCTACATCCGGGGACATCAAAACCTCTACTGCATTGCAGAGAAGTAGAGCAGAGCAGACCTGGCAGAGGCGGGCCGCCTCTGCCACTTTGCTGGGCAAGTGCGCAGGATGACCTTGCTTGTCAGGGTCACCGGGCTTTGCCTAGCTTCCGCCCCGATGAAGCGACTGATCATCCTCTCCAGTGCAGCGCTGCTCCTCGTGGCCTGCTCCACCCCGGAACAACGCGCGCAAGCCGACGCGGCACGCCGCCGACGCGAGGCAGCAGAGCGTCAGCGCGATTTGGAAGACGAGGCTCGGGAGAACTTCCAGCACGCGCGTGAGCAAGAGGACGAAGCACGCCGTGATGCTGCAGAAGATGCCGCCGACCGCGCTCGCGAAGTCTCAGAGAAACGGCAGGAGGCTGCTGAGGACGCCGCTCGCTACCGCGCCTACGAGACCGAGTACGCGCGGCAACTCGGCAAAAAGCCCTCACAGCTCACGCCGTCCGAACGCGCCTGGATCCGCGAGAAGTTTGACTGAAGCGTCGTGGAGCGTTTGCACCAGGAGCCCGTCTGCCATTGCGAAAAGTCTCGACATAAGGACTCGCAGATCGCGGTTACCTGTGGCTCGATCCCGAGGGATCACATCTTTGTTGCCGGAAGCTGTGTTCCCTTCGGCATCAGTAACGTTAGCGCGACGAACGTCCACGCATCACTTCAGCAGCGCGAGCAGATTCGCGCTCTTCTGTTTCACCTGATCCATCGTGCATTGCCGCGGCGCTTTATCCGGACGCCATCGGAGAAGCTTCGTGCCGTGGCGGAAGCGCCCGCCGGTGAAGTGATCATAGCTGACTTCGACGACAAGTTCGGGTCGCAGAGGCTTCCACACGCTCTCCTTGCCCTGGTTCCAACGGCTAGGTCCTCCGGGCGCGGTGCCGGTGAACCCAGGAGCCTCGATGAGGCCTTCGAGTTTCTTCGTGAGGGCCGCTTTGTCCGCGGTCTTGATCGATGACGTGAAGCCAACGTGATGAAGCAGGCCATCTTCGTCATAGAGGCCGAGGAGAAGTGAACCGACGATCGGCTTTCCTGCGCCATACCGGAAGCCACCGACCACGCAGTCAGCGCTGCGGTAATTCTTCACCTTTTGCATGCCGGAGCGGTCGCCGGATCGGGCCGGCGGTACTCGGCGAGATCGAGCCGGATG
>CBHXZU010000366.1:0-6448 GCA_966125105.1 uncultured Prosthecobacter sp. | reverse complement strand
GAGGCGATGAAGTGGTTCCTCGAGCAAAAAACCGCATGCCTTCTCGAGGTGATGGTGCCATATACGGAGCACGTGCTGCCGATGATTCCGGCGGGCGCGACTTACAAGGATACCATCTACACCGGTCGCCAGACGCTCAAGGCGGGCGACGGCTTGTAAGCCAAACAGTTTGTCGGGCTGCACAAGAGCCCGGGCGGTTTGTGAAGCCCTGAAAAAGGGCGCGGGGAGCCGCAACCAATTCCCACGAGACGCGACAGCCACCGTCGGCACCCCTAATGCGCAGACGGTGGCTGTCGACTTTTTGCACGGCTCAAAGAGGGTGGGACGCGATCGCGCAGGCGAGGGGACGTTTTTCGTGGGTCAGTGTCTATTGACATGACCTGTCGACAAGCCAGAGCAATATTCCCTTCCTCAATCGCGGCCCGGCTCATCCCACGTGATTTGGCCTTCCTCCTGTCTCGCCTCCGGACCTTCTTGATGTGCTTTTTTTTCACCTAAACCTACACAAACGAGGGGTTGCGCGTGCCGTGAAGCTTGGATGTAAGTTCCCGCCCCTCCGACTGGAAAAGCGCTAACGCAAAGGCGCTTCCCCGGTATTCAACGCACAATCCATCTTCCGATGTTACGTCATATCGCTCCTTATGCGCTCGTCGCCGCATGCGCGGCCGTCGCGCAAGCCCAGCAAAAGCTCGAACTCAAACAAGGTGACCACGTCTCGATCGTAGGCAGCGCGATTGCCGACCGCTTCCAGCATTCCGGCTATTTCGAAACGCTGATCGCCACGAAATTTCCGCAACTCGATCTGTCCTTCCGCAACCTTGCGGTGGCGGGCGACGAAGTTTCCACCTGGCACCGCTCGGCGAACTTCGGCTCGCGTGACGAGTGGTTCAAGAAGACCGGCGCGGACGTGATCTTCGCCTTCTACGGCTTCAATGAATCGTTCGCGGGCTACGATGGCCTGCCGAAGTTCAAACAGGAGTTGGAGAAGTTCCTGAAGGACGCGGCGAAGCAGAACTACAGTGGCAAAGGCGCGCCGCGCATCGTGCTCTTCTCGCCGATCGCGGCGGAGCGCCACGTGAACCCGAATTTTCCCGATCCGAAGGAGAACAACGAGAACCTGCAGCAATACACGACCGCGATGTCGGAAGTGGCGAAGGCGAACGGCGTTCAGTTCGTTGATCTCTACGCGCCGTCGTTGCAGCTTTACCGGGATAACGCGGCGCAGGGAAAATCGCTGACAATTAATGGCCTGCACCTTTCCGAAGACGGCGACAAAGCGCTCGCGAGTGTGATGTTCGAAGGACTCTTCGGGGAAAAGCCGCCGCAGCTGAACGAGAAGCTGCGCTCGGCGATCAACGAGAAGAACTGGGAGTGGCACCAGCGGTATCGGACCATCGACGGCTACAACGTCTACGGCGGCCGCTCGTTTGAGAAATATCAGCCGAAGATCTGGGACGAGAAGGACAAGTCCAAGACGGTCAACAAGCCCGGCACCGAGCCGATCCTGAACAACACGGTCATGCAGCGGGAAATGGAGATCCGCGATGTGATGACCGCCAACCGCGACAAGAAGGTTTGGGCGGTCGCCAAGGGCGGCGATCTTCAGGTGAAGGACGACAATCTTCCTGCGGAACTCCCGGTTGCGACAAACAAGCCCGGCACGAACCCGGACCTCTCGCATCCTTACCCTGGTGGCCAGGAGGCCATCGCGAAGATGAAGGTGCACGAAGGCCTCAAGGTGAATCTCTTCGCCGACGAGAAGCAGTTCCCCGAGTTGGCGAATCCCGTGCAGATGGCCTGGGATACGAAGGGCCGCCTGTGGGTCGCCGTTTGGCCGAATTACCCCGAGCGCACGCCGCAGAGCAAAGTCGGCGACAAGCTCATCATCCTCGAAGACACGAACAAGGATGGCAAAGCCGACAAGTGCACGACGTTCATCGATGACCTGAACGGCCCCACCGGTTTCACCTTCTACAAAGACGGCGTGGTCCTGATGCAGGCACCGGACCTCTGGTTCGCGCGTGACACCAATGGCGACGGCAAGGCCGACACCAAGGAGCGGCTAGTCATGGGCATCGACTCCGCGGATTCGCATCACACCACAAATGCGATGGTGCGCGAACCCGGTGGCGCGACGTTCCTGAGCGACGGCGTTTTTCATCGCACGCAGATCGAAACCGCCGAGGGACCGCTCCGCCACGCGGACGGCTGCCTGTGGCGCTATGAGTTCAACACGGGCGACGTGGACCTCTACGCCGCTTACGAACTCGTGAACCCCCACGGCAAAGTGTTCGACCGCTGGGGCAACGACCTCGTAACCAACGCGACAGGCAATCACACGTTCTTTGCGCCGGCAGTGAGCGGACGCCTCGACAGCGGAAAGCACCCCGCGATGAACGAGTTTTGGAACCGGCCGTCGCGCCCGTGCCCGGGCACCGGCATGGTTTCCAGCCGCCACTTCCCCGACGACTGGCAGGGGAACTTCCTCAATTTGAACGTCATCGGCTTCCAGGGCGTTTACCGCGTGAAAGTCGGCCAGGATGGCTCGGGCCTGAAAGGCGATCGTCTTCCCGATTTGATCTCCGCGGATCCTGCGGATCTGCCGACGTTCCGCCCGATCTGCATCAGCAACGGCCCTGACGGCGCGCTCTACTTCTGCGACTGGTCACAGACCATCATCGGTCACTTGCAGCATCACTTGCGCGACCCCAACCGCGACCACACGCACGGCCGCGTTTACCGGATGACCTACGAGGGTCGTCCGCTGCTCACGCCGCCGAAGATCGACGGTCAGCCGATCGAGTCCGTGCTCGAGTTGCTCAAGTCACCCGAGGATGACACCCGCGCGCTCGCGAAGGTCGAACTCGAAAAACATCCATCGGACAAAGTGATCGCCGCGACCAAGCAGTGGATCGCGAAACTCGATAAGAATGATCCCGAATACGAGCACCACGTGCTCGAGGGCCTATGGGTGCACCAGTGGCACAATGCCGTCGACGCCGACCTGCTCAAGCGCGTGCTGAAATCGCCACGTCCCGAGGCTCGCGCCGCCGCGACCCGCGTCCTCTGCTACTGGCGCGGACGCGTTCCCAACACGCTCGCATTGCTCAAGGAAGCTGCCGCGGACTCCGATCCGCGCGTGCGCCTGCACGCCGTGCGCGCCGCGAGCTTCTTCGAAGGCAAAGACGCGCCGGAAGCGATCCAGATCGCTTACGAAACGCTGAAGCAGCCGAGCGATTACTACCTCGACTACACCTTCAAAGAAACGATGCGCCAGCTGCGGACGAAGGTGAAAGAAGTGCCGCTCCCGGCGGACTCGAAGGCCCTCGGAGTTTACCTCACGAAGCTGAGCGACTCCGACCTCAAGAAGGCGCCCGACGTGGAAGCCGTCCTCGCCGAGAGGATCGATCGCAAGGCTACCGACCTCGCGACCCGCGACCAAGCCCTCACGAAACTCGCTGAGCTGCGCAAATCGACGAAGGTCGCGGAAATCGTGGCCGCGTTGCAGCGCGCGGACGCGAAAGGCGGCGGCTCTGCCGATGAACTCGCGAAAGCGCTCGCCACCTCTACGGCCGCAGACCTGGCTAAGGCGCAGCCGGAACTCGCGAAGCTCACGAGCGCTTCGCAGAAATCGGTGCGCCGCGCCGGTTACGCCGCGCAAGTCGTCGCCTCCGGAAATCCGGGAGCGATCTGGAATGCGAACGCCGCCGCGCAGGCCGAGATCGCCGAATCGATCAGCGCCATCGTGGATCCCGCGGCGCGCGCCAAGTTCCAGCCGCTGCTCACTGCCTCGCTTGGGACCGCGAGCGGGCCGCTCCGCACAGCCATCCTCAAGGCGCTGCCTTTGATGGGCGCGGACAATGCGAAGAACAACTTCACGATCCTCGCCAACTCGCTCCGCGAAGGAAAAGACCGCGCAGCCGCGGCGATCGCAATCTCGCAATTGCCTCGCGACAGCTGGAACAAGGACGCCGCCGGACCGGTGGCTGAAAGCGTGCTTGAATGGGCGAAGACCGTTCCCGCAGCGCAGCGCAGCAATCAGGATGTCGTCACGACCATCCAGACCGCCAGCGAACTCGCCGGTCTGCTCGCGCCGGAGAATGCGACGAAGATCCGCAAGGAACTGCGCGCCGTCAGCGTCGCCATCTACGTGCTGCATACCGTGCACGAGCAGATGCGTTACGACACCACGCGCCTCGTCGTCGAAGCGGGCAAATCGCTCGAGCTCATCCTCGAGAACCACGACACAATGCCGCACAACCTCGTCGTCGTGAAACCTGGCTCGCACGAGAAAGTCGGCACGGCATCGAGCACGATGACGCCCGACAAACTCGACAAGCAGGGCCGCGCTTACATTCCGAAGTCGGATGACATTCTCGCCGCGACGAAGACGCTCGAACCCGGCCAGAAGGAAGCGCTGAAGTGGACCGCGCCGAAGGAAGAAGGCGAATACGAATACGTCTGCACGCTGCCCGGCCACTTCGTGGTCATGTGGGGCAAGCTGATCGTGACGAAAGACGTGGACGCCTACCTCGCCGCCCACCCGCAAAGCGGCACCGCCGCCGCGGCGACTGGCGCAGCGGGCCACAACCACAAGAACTAACCCGCGTTCGGAAAATCAAAGCCAGGCACGGCGTCGAAAGGCGCCGTGCCTGTTTTGTTTTCCGAGGAGACGAAGGCCCCTCTGCACTTTTGAATGACGCGGAAAGGCTCCACGACGACGAACCTGTCCTCGCGGCCTAGAGCGATTGCCAAGAGAAGTTTCCGGATCCCTCCCCGTCCGCCATCCCACCCTACTCAGGTCAGGAGACCCGAGCCACCGCAGGCGCGCTTGCGTGAGCCGGAAATTACTTTCGGCAGATGCTATAGCGGCCTGCGCCACCGCGGGCTCAGTAGCTCTTAGCGAAGAGGACTCGCTTTTTGCTCGGGCGGCCGCTCCAGACGCACTTGCCTTCTTCTTCGGGCGCGTTGTCGGGGATGCAGCGAATCGTGACTTTGAGCTCTTCCTTGATCTCGGCTTCGACTTCTGCCGAGCCGTCCCAATGCGCGAGCGCGAAGCCGCCGTGGATCTCGGGCTTGTCCTTTTTCTGCGCGGTGAAGTAGCGGACGAAGTCTTCCTTCGTTTCGATCTTCACGGTGTTTTCGTCGCGCAGTTTCGTGGCGCGGCTGATCAGCGTGTCGTGGATCTCTTGCAGCGTCGCGGCGATCGTGGAGAGGAGTTCGTCGTTCGTCGGGAACGACTTTTCTTTGTGTCCGCGGTCGCGGCGCGCGACGGCGACGGTGCCTTTTTCCAAATCACGAGGTCCGATTTCCACGCGCACGGGCACGCCGCGTTTGATCCAGTCCCAACTCTTCTGTCCGCCGCCAATATCGCGCTTGTCGACTTCCACGCGGATCGCGTCGCCGCCAAACGATTGCGCGCGCAGTTTGGCCGCGAGTGCGTCGCATGCAGCGAAAACGGCGTCGCGGGTGTCAGGCTTCGGCGCGACGGGAATGATCACGACCTGCGCGGGCGCGATGCGGGGAGGCAGGATCACGCCATCGTCGTCGCCGTGCGCCATGATCACCGTGCCGATGAGGCGCGTGCTCACGCCCCAGGAAGTGGTCCAGGCGTATTCCTGCTTGTTATCGCGGGAGACAAACTTGATCTCGCTCGCCTTGGCGAAGTTTTGGCCGAGGAAGTGGGAAGTGCCGGCTTGGATCGCCTTGCGATCCTGCACCATGGCCTCGATGCACAGCGTCTGCACGGCGCCGGGGAAGCGTTCGCCGGCGCTCTTTTCACCGGTGTAAACGGGCAGCGCGAGCCAGTCGCGGGCGAAAGTTGCGTAGACATTGAGCATCTGCTCGGTCTCCTGCCGCGCTTCGGCTTCGGTTTCGTGCGCGGTGTGGCCTTCCTGCCAGAGGAACTCGGCGGTGCGCAGGAAGACGCGTGGGCGCATCTCCCAGCGGACGACGTTTGCCCATTGGTTGATGAGAATGGGAAGATCGCGATAGCTCTGCACCCACTTCGCGTAGGTCGCTCCGATGATCGTTTCGCTGGTGGGACGCACCACGAGCGGCTCTGCAAGCTCGGCGCCCGGCGCCGGACGGAGTCCGCCTTTGCCATCCGCTTCGAGGCGATGGTGCGTCACGACCGCGCATTCCTTGGCGAAGCCTTCCACGTGCTCGGCTTCTTTCGCGAGGTAGGAAAGGGGAATGAAGAGCGGGAAGTAGGCGTTCTTGTGGCCGGTGGCCTTGAACATGCCATCGAGCCCGCGCTGCATGTATTCCCAGATTCCGTAGCCCCACGGCTTGATCACCATGCATCCGCGGACATCCGAGTTTTCGGCGAGATCCGCGGCGCGAACGACTTGCTGATACCACTCAGGGAAGTCTTCGTCGCGCCGTGGTGTGATGGCAGTTTGCTGGCTCATGAATGGAAAAAGGGCGGGGAACGTAAACGCCGTTG